>CADBQZ010000055.1 GCA_902796865.1 uncultured Ruminococcus sp.
ACCGCAGAAAAAACAGGTTATGCACATATTGCTTTTTCTGTAGGCAGTAAGGAAAAAGTTGATAAGCTTACAGAACGTTTGAAAAATGACGGATACAGTGTCATAAGTAAGCCGAGAACCACGGGTGACGGCTATTACGAAAGCTGTATATTTGATATTGAAGGCAATCGGATAGAAATAACGGTTTAAGAATAAAAAAGAGAGGTGACATTAAATGCCGATAAAAATACCAGAAAAGCTTCCAGCATTTGAAAAACTAAGAAATGAAAATATATTTGTTATGTCTGATGAAAGAGCAGAGCATCAGGATATACGACCGCTTAAAATAGTTATACTTAATATCATGCCTAAAAAGATCGTGACTGAAACACAGCTAATGCGGCTTTTGAGCAACACTCCCTTACAGGTGGATATTGATCTTTTGAATCTTGAATCGCATATATCAAAAAATACTCCTCAGAGCCATATGGCGAGATTTTATACCAGTTTCGAGGAGATAAAAAATAACAGGTATGACGGAATGATAATTACCGGTGCTCCTGTTGAACATCTTGAATTTGAAAAGGTCGATTACTGGGACGAAATATGTCATATCATGGAATGGAGCAAGACTCATGTATTCTGTTCTCTGCATATATGCTGGGGTGCACAGGCGGCACTATATTATCATTTTGGGATAGACAAAAAGCTTTTGCCGCAAAAAATGTTTGGTATTTTTGAGCATGATGTCGAATATCCTTCTGCAAAGCTTTTAAAAGGCTTTGACGATAAATTCAATGTTCCGCATTCAAGACATACTACTGTAGAACGTGAGCATATAGAGGCGTGCAGCAGTCTTGAAATACTGGCAAGTTCAGAGATCGCTGGTGTACATATTGCTGCAAATAAAAATGGAAGGCAGTATTTTCTCTTTGGTCACTGTGAGTATGACAGAGATACTCTTGCGGGAGAATATCAGCGTGACAAATCTCAGGGACTGGATATACAGTTGCCATTTAATTATTTCCCTGACAATGACCCTGATAAGACGCCTGTTTTCACATGGAGAGGCCACGCTAATCTTTTATTTTCAAACTGGCTTAATTATTGTATCTATCAGTCTACTCCATATGCTCTTGAAGAACTCGAAAGTATGAAGTGGTCGGATAAAAATGGGTTATGATCTAAGAGTGTTTTATACTGATCTTATCTCAGAATGATGATACATATTAATAAAAATTTAAAAGGAGCGGCTTAGAAATTTGCCGCTCCTTTTTCATAGATATTGTCTCATATCAGCAGCAAGATGTTCTTCTGCTGATATGAGTCTTTTTGCTATATGCTTTGTTTTTTCGTTTGCATCGCTGTATTTGTTCATATATTTTGTGATAGATTTGACTCCCATATTGCATCCGTCGGTAATAAGACTTGCTATACTGCTGCTTGAATTATTTGCCATAAGATGTGTATTTGTCTTTAACCATGTCATACCTTTGGCGATGAGCTGTGGTTCTTTGCCGTCATCATGATAATCTTTAAGCATAGAAAGTATATCGGATTTTATACGGTTATTTGTATCCATACTGCTGCGGAGTTTTGATTTAAGCTCTTTATTGTTTACATACTTCATAGTTCCTTTTAAAGATGTGATACCCATTTTTATTCCGGCATCGCATTCTCTCAAAAGACGAATAGTATCGTTTTCAATCATTGATATCACCTCGCTTCCTGCAAAATTATTTTTCACAGTAATTGATGATATATGCGATAGATACACGATATACCTGTTATTTCCGTATTTAAAATAAGGTTCTTATTTTATTCTACACAGCAGTGTTTTCTCGTGTAAGGTCTTTGAGCCAACGGTATTTCTTATAGTGTATGTATACTGCCGGAAGCTTTATTATCTCGTCTATATTCATGAGAGCATAAACAGCTAGAACAGGCAGATCAAGTACAAATGCAGCTATCAGACCTATAGGAACACATATAGCCCACATCGTTATTGTGTCACAGATAAATCCAAATTTTGAATCGCCGCCTGCACAGAAGATACCTGCGATAGTTGCTGTATTCATTGACTTTCCAACAACATAATACGAGCATACTATGAGCATCATTTTAAGATAATATTTTGCGTTGTCTGTGAGACTTCCGATGTGATCTACAATAGGACTGAATGCTATTGAAAGTATTATTCCGCCGGAAATAAGTCCTACTATAAGTGCGGTTTTGCATATCTTAGAACCATATTTTTTTGCGGTTTCAAGTTTTCCTTGTCCAAGCTCATTGCCAACGATTATTCCGCCGGCACTTGCCGTTCCGAGACAGAAGCAAATTATAAGATTTTTGACGATGTTTGCCATTGCATTTGCGGCGATAGCATCGCTTCCGAGTCTTCCCATTATGACTGTATACATTGCAAATCCGCATCCCCATGCAAGCTCATTGCCAAGAATAGGGAAGGTATACTTGATATAGTCTCCGGCGAGTACTTTGTTTCTTTTGAAAAGATATTTTTTTCGTATTTTTATACTGTCTTTTTTGGAAAGTTCTATGAATGTCCAGACGAGTTCTACAACTCTTGAAAGAGTTGTAGCAAGTGCCGCACCTGCTATCTCCATTTTTGGAAAGAATCCGATACCGAATATAAGCAGCCAGTTAAATAGAATGTTTATCATCATTGATACGGAACTTATAACTGCACTTTTTGATGATTTTCCGCAGTTTTTCATTATAGTAAGATATACCTGTGATATACCCATAAGGAAATATGAAATGCCGACCACTCTCAGATATTCCGCACCCATATCAACGAGGTGCAGGTCATCTGTAAATGCTCTCATAAGAAGTTTTGGTGCGGCTGTTGCAAGAATAGTGAATACTGCTGATATACCGCATGAGAATTTTAGTACGATACCGAGTATCTTTTCGACTGAATCAATGTCTCCTTTGCCGTAATACTGAGCTGCAAATATATTTGCACCGCCTGTAAGAGCAAACTGGAAAAGGGTATAAATGAACATTATCTGTCCTGCAAGAGATACTGCCGAAAGCGAATCCTGAGATATGAAGCCCAGCATAAATGCGTCCGAAGCGCTAACAAGTGCAAGCATAAATTGCTGCAAAGAGATCGGTATAACGAGTGATAATAATTTTTTGTAAAATGTTCTTGTATTCTGCAATTTTTTCCTCCTTTATGCTTCTATACGGATCCTGCTGCCCGATGCACCGTCTTTTGTGACGATGATCTTTTTTTCGATCCTGTTTTTTAGTTCGTTTACATGAGATATTATGCCGATAAGCCGGTTATTCTGAGCAAGTCCGGCTAGAGTATCAACAGCCTGATCGAGAGATTCATCATCTAGCGAGCCAAATCCTTCATCTATGAATAAAGTGTCGATCTGTATCCCACCGGAATTATGCTGTATTTCTTTTGCCATAGAAAGAGCAAGAGCCAAAGATGCTTTAAAACTTTCACCGCCCGATAGTGTTTTGACATTTCGTTCGAGCTGACAGAAATGGTCGATAACATTGATTTCAAGTCCGGATTTTTTTCTGCCGTCTGAAGAACTTTTGCTTCTTACAAATTCATATTGACCATTTGTCATTCTGAGAAGATCCGGATTAGCACCACTCAGTATTCTGTCAAAGTACATCATTTGTACACGCACTTCGAGAGTGATCTGCTCAATATCACGAAACTTTATAGTACCATTCAGAAGATCTGAAAGCTCTTTGATAAGTTTAAAGCTTTCATTTTTTTCTCCTGTTTCCTTTATACATTTTTTTATTGTTTTAAGGCTTTGAGTATTGGTGATGAGCATATGCTCTGTTTTGGATAATATGCTTGTTATTTCGTCACGTTTGATTCTTAGCTTTTCAAGTTCGTTTTGAAGCTCAGACACGGTTTTGTCAGGAGCTTTTTTTAGCTGTTCTTCAGAAGATGCGATTATTGCTTCAGACTCTCTGATACGTCTTAACAATGAATCGTAAGCTTTTTGCGCTTCTGTCAAAGTTTTTTCAAGGTCGGCTTTTCTTTTGATAAGCTGTTCAGTCTGCTTTTTTGCCGAAACAAGATCAGAACAATCTAGTTTTATAGAATCAGCTTTTGTTTTAAATATATCAGCCTGTCTTATTTCTTCAGAATAAAGCTTTTCAAGCTCTTGTATTTCTTCTTTATATTTTGATATACATTCTTCTGTTTCAGCTTTTCTTTCGGAAAGAAGCTTTTGTCTTGTTTTTGATTTTTGTATTTCTATTAGCTTGCTGTTTATTGAGCAAAATAGCTTTTCATTTTCTTCAAGCTTATCTGTTAGGGTTATCGAAGCTTGCTTAGGAGTTGATACCTCATTGTCGATAAATTCTTTATATTCATTGAAAAGATGCTCTGTTAGAGTATTTTTTTTGCTTTCTAGCAATATGACTTTTTCACGCTGAGAGTCTTTAAGTTTCTGTTTTTCATCAAGCGCTTTTTTTAGTTCTTTCAATTCCTGCTCGGAAGGAGTATCATCATGTTTTTTTGCAGGAGATGGATGTTCAGTTGAACCACATACAGGGCAGGGAAGTCCTTCAAGAAGCTTTGACGATAATCGTCCTGCTGCGGCGTTGTCATAAAGTTTTTCTTTATCAATAAAAAGCTCGCTTTGTTCTCTGTAGGCTTCTATAAGACTGCAAAACTTTTTTTGTTCCCTTTGATATTCAATGTCTGCTGCTTTGATCTCATCTATCCTTTTCAAAGCATTTTTCAGAAGAATAATTTTATGTTCGACATCACTTTTTTGGCTGTTTAAGTCTATAAGCTCATCTTCTGATATGTAAAGGGAATTTATTTCTTCGATTATTTTTTTCAGTTCTTCGTTTTTGTCAAGGATTATCTTTTTAAGCTTTTCTATTTTAAGTGTATATTCGTTTGCAAGTTTTTTTGAGTTTTCTGCTTTTTTTATAAGATTCTCACGCTTTTCATATTCAGGAAGCTGAGAAGACAGTCTTTGTATATCTATCGCAAGATCAGGGCAGACCTTTGCATTTTCAGAAGCTGCCGAAAGTTTTGTCATATATTCTTTTAAAAGTTCATTGTTGGTTTTAAGCTTTGATTGTTCTGAAAGTATCTTTTCTTTCAGACATTCATTTGCTTTATGTACGCCAAGAAGATTGCTGATATGTTCTGTTTTGATATTTATAGCTTCAAGCTCTTTTTTTTGTGTGTCAAGTGTTTTTTTGTGTTCAAAGATTATCTTTTCAGTTTTTTCGGCAACTGTATCGGCTTGTATTTCTAAGCCTTTTTCGGCATCTTGCTTTATAGAATCAATATAGCCGTGATCTTCATTTTCGTCGGAACAGACTATTCTTCCGACTGCCTGTAAAAGTTCCTGTTTGGATGCCTTTAAGCTGTCTTCAAGAGCCTTTGTTTTTATCCTTACAGATTCCTGGATCTTTTTATAAATATGAGTTTTGAATATCTCTTTAAATATCCGTTCTTTTTCGGAAGTATCAGCCATGAGGAATTTCATGAAGTTTCCCTGCGGCAGCATAACTATCTGTGAGAATTGTTCTCTGTTCATGCCTAAAAGTTCATTTATAAAGTTATCGACTTCCGAGC
>CADBQZ010000056.1 GCA_902796865.1 uncultured Ruminococcus sp.
ATCTCAATTGATTCAAGCTGTGAATTGCTCGAATATTGTCCAAACCAGTAATTTTCAATTGAGCTTATCTTTGCATTTTTATCAAAAACTATTTTCTTGATCTCAGCGGAATGATTATTGTGATCAAACACTCCGCTCTTTAAAACGCCTTCGCCGGATACATAAAGAGTACCGTCATCTTCATAAAATTCGTATGTTACACCCTCATCGGTTTGTGTCCATGTTGGTTCATCTGGTGAAGTAACATCTGCATAATCAGCGTCTGTTGCACCCGCATCGGTTTGTGGCGATGCTGGTTCAGCATAAGCAGTATTGTTTGTGAATACGCTTATGTTCGTAGTCATAGGGCCTGCAACGATAGCAAGTGAAAGTACGAACGCTACCGTCTTCTTCCAATTCTTTTTCATGGTTAGATTCCTCCTGTTTTAGCGGCTTTGAGATCACCCCTTTAAAGGGTCAAATTCTTAAAGCCAATAATTTTTTTAAGGGAATAAATTTCAGCCTGTTCTGTCGTATTGAATACTGAATCGCTTCCAAACACAGCTTCCAAACTCCCCTATCATGTTTTACAGTTTTTGGTTGATTTTTAAACTGTATTTAGATTATATCATATACAAAATCAAAAATCAAGTATTTTCTCTTAATATATTGTAATTTCATACATTTTGTACACCGTAAACGTTTAAGAATTGTGAATTTGTACAATAAAATTTGTCAATTTATGCAACAGAGTGGTATAAAAAAAGAGCGCATCCGAAGACACGCTCTTTTTTTTCATATATCATTTCTTATAATATCATCGAGAGTTTCTCTCTTGACAGCTATTCTCGCTTCACCGTTTTTAACAAAAACGACCGCCGGTTTTGGTATCCTGTTATAGTTTGAGGACATGGAATAGTTGTACGCTCCGGTAGCGCATACGGCGATTATATCACCCGGGACTGCTGTCTGGATAGGCATACCCTCACCGATGAGATCGCCGCTCTCGCAGCATTTTCCGGCGATAGTAACTTTAGTGTCCTTAGACTTGTCAGCCTTGTTTGCAACAAGCGCATCATACTCTGATTTATAAAGCGCATATCTCGGGTTGTCGGTCATTCCGCCGTCTATAGAGATGTAAGTCCTTATGTTTGGTATCTCCTTTACTCCGCCGCAGGTGTAAAGTGTAACACCGGCAGGACCCGCCATAGAGCGTCCCGGTTCTATAAGTATGTAAGGAAGCTTGATACCGAGCTTTTCACAGCTTTCCTTTACAGCCACTGAAACCTTTTCCATGTAGTTTTCATACGGTACAGGGTCGTCCTTTTCGGTATACATTATACCGAATCCGCCGCCGAGGTTCAAGTCGCTTATCTCGTATCCGGTATCCTTCTTTATATCGGCAATGAATTTAAGCATTACTTCTGCGGCTTCGATAAACGGAGCAATGTCAAATATCTGAGAACCGATATGACAGTGAAGACCTTTAAGCTCAATGTTTTTGCATTCTATTGCCTTTTTAACAGCCTCCATAGCCTCGCCTGTTTCAAGAGCAAATCCGAACTTGCTGTCTATCTGACCGGTCTTTACAAAGTCGTGGGTATGTGCGTCTATGCCCGGCTTTATGCGGAACATGATGCCAACTTTTACACCCTTTTCGCCGGCTATCCTTTCAAGCCTTTCAAGCTCGTAGATATTGTCAACGATTATTCTTCCGACTTTGAGATCAACTGCGTATTCGAGTTCTTCGTCGGTCTTGTTGTTGCCGTGGAAGCAAACTTTATCAAAATCAGCGCCAGCCTTCAAAGCGGTGTACATCTCGCCTATCGAGACTACGTCAAGACCAATACCTTCATCTTTCATGACTCTGCACATTTCCTTACAGCAGAACGCTTTGCTTGCATAGCATACAAGACCGTTGCCGCCGTAGAATTTGTCTATACTGTTCTTGTAAGCTTTTGCGTGTTTTCTTATAAGATCCTCGTCCATTACATAAAGAGGTGTGCCGAATTCTTTTGCAAGTTCAACACTGTCCATGCCTCCGATTGTAAGGTGTCCTTTTTCGTTTACGCCAAGATTTTCTGATACAAACATCTTTTTTCATTCCTTTCACATCAATCGTTTCCTGAAACTTCCTCTATCATTTCCCTTACCGTTTCAACGCCTTCAAAAGTCTGCGATGAAAACGGTACAACATGAATGTCATCAAAATACGGTATTTCCTTTCTGAATCCTTCCATGCGTTCTTCTCTTGCCATTTTTTTGAGCTTATCCGCTTTTGTAAGTATTACCGCAAACGGAAGCTCCGCTTCAACAAGAAAGTTTATCATATGAAGATCATCAGCCGTAGGCGGATGACGCATATCTATAAGCTGAAATATCAGCCTTATGTCTCTGTCCGAGCCGAGATAGCCCTCTATAAGTCCCGACCATCTTTCCTTTTCCGATTTTGATACCTTAGCATAACCGTATCCGGGAAGATCAACAAAATATATGTTTTCAAGTCCATAGAAATTTATAGTCGCAGTCTTTCCCGGAACGGAACTTACTCTTGCAAGATTTTTCCTGTTGAATATCTTGTTTATAAGAGTAGATTTTCCTACATTTGATCTTCCTGCAAATGCTATCTCAGGGCGGTCACACGCCGGTATCTGTGAAAACCTTCCGTATGCCGCAGTAAATTCAGCCTTATTGTAATTCAAATGTTCCTCCTTTATGACGCAGCAGTTTCTTCCTTACAGAGTGCTTCATTTAATACATCCTCTATCTTAGAAGCATACACAAAATTTATATTTTCCTTAACGGTATCATCTACTTCATCAAGATCGCCCTTGTTCTGTTCGGGGATTATTACCGTTCCTATCTGTGCCTTATATGCCGCCATGGTCTTTTCACGAAGTCCGCCTATAGGCAGTACCTTTCCGTGCAAAGTTATTTCTCCGGTCATCGCAACATCGCATCTTACCGGTATACCGGAAAGAGCTGAAACAAGAGCCGTTGTCATTGTAACGCCTGCCGACGGTCCGTCCTTCGGAACAGCGCCTTCCGGTGCGTGGATATGTATATCCTTAGTTTTATAAAAATCTGACGGTATATCATACTTATCAGCGATACTGCGTGTATAGCTTACTGCAAGCCTTGCACTTTCTTTCATTACATCTCCGAGCGAACCTGTTGTCTGTATATCGCCTTTGCCGTCAAGTACAAGCACTTCAAGAGGCATAAGCACTCCGCCTACTGATGTCCATGCAAGACCATTTACCACGCCGACTTCGTTTTCTTTGAGCTTATCATCATCAAAGTATTTTTCTGTACCGAGATAGTCCGAAAGATTCTTCTTAGTAAAGCTGAGTTTCACAGCATCTCCTGCGATTATCGCCTTATCAGTCTTTCGGCAAAGCGATGCAACATTTCTTTCAAGTTCTCTTACACCGGCTTCTTTTGTATAATGATCTATCATGTCATATATTACAGCGTCGTTTATCTTCATTTGACTGCTTTTCAGTCCGTGTTTTTTCATCTGCTTAGGAATAAGGTGTTCCTTTGCTATATGGAACTTTTCTTCTCTTGTATAGCTTGAAAGTTCAATGACCTCCATACGGTCTAAAAGCGGTTTTGGGATAGTATCCGTAGTATTCGCTGTAGTTATAAACATAACATTGCTAAGATCAAACGGAAGTTCGATATAGTGATCTCTGAATTCCTTGTTCTGTTCGGAATCAAGCACTTCCAGCATAGCCGAAGCCGGATCACCTCTGAAATCGCTTCCCATCTTGTCTATCTCATCGAAAAGTATGAGCGGATCAGAAGTGCCTGCCTGCTTCAAAGCGTTTATTATCCTTCCCGGCATAGCACCAACATAAGTTTTCCTATGTCCTCTTATATCGGATTCATCTCTTACGCCGCCCAGAGATACACGAACATATTCTCTTCCAAGCGCTCTTGCGACCGATCTTCCTATAGAGGTCTTTCCGACACCGGGAGGACCTACAAGACATATTATCTGTCCGGATACTTTTTCGGTCATGGCATTGACTGCAATGCTTTCAAGCACTCTGTCCTTTACTTTTTTAAGTCCATAGTGATCTTTGTCAAGGACCTTCTGAGCTTTCTTTATATTAACCTTTGACCCTGACATCTTATTCCACGGAAGCTCTAAAACTGTATCAAGATAGCTCCTTATAACAAAAGCTTCCTGTGACGATGAAGGCATTTTGCCGAGCCTTTCGGCATCCTTTACAAGCTTTGCCGAAAGATCATCAGAAAGACCAAGTTCGTATATCTTATCAAGATAATCGTACATCTCGTCATGCCCGTTATCATCATCACCAAGCTGTTCCGAAATAACTCTCATCTGTTCACGAAGATAATACTCACGTTGATTCTTATCAAGATGATTTCTGACTTCATCATGTACTTCCTTTTCGATCTCAAGCACACTTATCTCATGTGCAAGATCGGCAAACAGTGTCGCAAGCTTTGTAAGTATACCCGGCTGTTCAAGAAGCTCCTGTTTTTCTTCATAATCAAGAGTTACATTATAAGCAATATTTTCAAAAAGCTTATATGGGTCTTCCTGCATCATTACCGCATCTACAAGCTCTTTCGGCATTCTTGGGATAAGCTCTGTATATCTTTCAAATACATCTTTGACTGAGCGTACTATAGCTTCAAGCTCATCCGGATCAGGTTTTGTACGGCTGTAATCCGGAAGCTTTTTTACCGAACAGTAAAGTACATCATCTTCCTTTTTGAATTCCTTTATCTTTGCACGGTAAAGACCTTCAACAAGCACACGCATCATATTATCTGGTGTTTTAAGTACCTGTCTTATTTCTGCGACAACACCTATATCATATACATCTGCCGCATCGGGATCTTCAACATATACATCTTTCTGTGCAGTAAGAAATATAAATCTGTCAGACTTTACCGCTTTCTCAACGGAATTTACTGATATTTCCCTTGCAACATCAAAGTGCATAACGAATCTTGGAAAGCATACAAGCCCTCTCATTGCAACTGCCGGCAGTAATATCTCATTATTCTTTTCCATATCTTAAAGCGCCATACGGCGCATCTCCTTTCCGAACAGCTTTGTACAGTCATAAGACCATAACATTATAATAGTGTCAGACGATAAAAACTGACAGTATCATGCTTTATTCTTATTTTAATATTATATCGTATTTTTTTTTATTTTGCAAGTCATATTTTCACATTAAGCGTCGGTATCATACTGTTACGATGTTTGCTTTTCTGTCTTCATATAACTTATATTATTATTTTCCTTCAGTTTCTTCTTGTTCTCATACATAAGCTTATCTGCCTTTTCATACAGTTCATCATGATCTGACGATCCGTTTCCGAATGCCATACCACAGGCCATAGAGCAAAACATATGATCGTTCATATCATTGAGTTTGTCAAGCGACGCTTTCCATTCTTTAAGTATATTTTCAGTTTCTTCTTCTGTTATGTTTAATGCAGTTACAACAAACTCGTCTCCGCCCATTCTGAATCCAAGTACATTTTCCGATAAAACAGCCTTGATGCTTTCGGCTGCCATTACTATAAGCTTATCACCATATTCATGTCCGTAATTATCATTTATGTGTTTGAGATTATTTACATCGAAATTAAAAACTGCCATTGAAGACGTATCAGAAAAATTTGTTTTTCTAAGCGAAAAATATTTTCTTTTATTATAAAGCCCGGTCAGTTTATCATGCTCACTTTCAAATAATATTTTGTCACGAAGTATACTGTTCTCTATAAAAAGACTTACTATACTATTTATAGAGAGATCTATCAGAGCAATTTTTCCATTTTCTTCATCTTTTCCGACAAGTATAACATACTTGTTTCCCTGTATAACTGTATTCATGAGACAATATGCTCCGTCACAGTTCTCACCTTCTCTGAGCTTGAAATACTTTAAATATTCATTCTTATTTTTTATGTTTTTTCTTACAAGCTCATCTTTGTAACGGCTTATCACAAGCCCGCCGTCAGTCTCAGAAAGCATCACTGCTTCATCACTGTCAAAGCATTCTTTAAGTCCCGGGAGAAACGCATCATAAGGCATAGACAGATTATTCATTATATAAGTCTGGAACTTGGATATTCTTGAAACGCTCTTTGAATATAACGATACTTCTCTTACAAGCATAAGATACTCGTTTATATCCTCTATCTTATAACAATAGAATTTTTTGTTTTCTTTTTCTATTATTTTTCTTTTGATAGTAAAATTAAAACCATTTCTTTTGTCACAGAAATCCTGTTTTTCAAAATCATATTCTACGCTTTTGAGCTTTTCGAGAACAATATCCAGCGGAATATCCATTATCTTACTTTTATATAAGATATTTCCGTCAATATCCTTTATAATAGTATTCTTTTCTTCAAGCTCCATAAATCTATGCAGGACATTTATTATATCCATGATCTAAAAACCTTTCTTCATTAAAGACACTACTTCATATATCTGAAAGATCAATATCAGGAGTTATGCTCACTTTGAATCCCGGATACATCTCTCTTACCTGTTCAGTCAGTATCTCTGTTGCCTCTTTAGGATCAGCGTCAAAACTCAGCACAACATCAAAACGTATGAATTTTTCTTCAGTGTCGGCGAAAAATCCGTGCATCTGAAGTGCAAAATCATGGCTCATTACCTTTTCCATGACTGCATTCCTCATTACTGCACCCTCTGTTCCTTCAGTGTTGTATGAATATACTCCCACAGCAGTCAGTACCGTTCCGGTTTTTACATACACGGCTGCCTCCGCTTTTCTTGTAAGTTTATCTACCTGTTCTACAGTCATGCTGTCCGGAAGTTCAAGATGCACAGAAGCGTAATTTTTATTCGGACCATAATTATTGATTATAAGGTCATAGGCTCCTCTTACATCATCAAAACTTGTAAGTATATCCTTTATCTCTCTTACCTGTTCTGCATCTGCACGTTTTCCAAGTATCTCATTTACTGTATCACTCATCATTTCGATACCAGATTTTATTATTACTGCCGAAATAATAAGTCCGGCATATGCTTCAAGCGATATATCTGTCAATATGAAAAATACAGCACAGGCAAGCACTGATGCAGATAATATAGAATCAAACAGTGCATCAGAACCGGAAGCGATAAGAGAACCGGAATTAACTTTTTTGCCCTGAGATTTTACATATTTTCCGAGGAAGAATTTAACTGCAACAGCAAGACCTATTATAATAAGCGATACAAGCGAATAATTTGCTTTTTCAGGATTTATTATCTTTTCTGCCGATTCAACTAACGATGTGATACCTGCATACAAAACAACAGCAGCAACTATAGCGGCAGTCAGATATTCTATCCTGCCATAACCTAGAGGATGTTTTTTGTCCGGACTTTTTGATGCAAGCTTTGTACCTATTATCGTTATTACCGAAGATAAAGCATCTGAAAGATTATTGACCGCATCAAGTACGACTGCAATAGAACCGCTTAAAA
>CADBQZ010000057.1 GCA_902796865.1 uncultured Ruminococcus sp.
AAAACGCATAAGAAGATTTACCATAGTTGTCTTGCCGGCACCGGTAGGTCCTACTATCGCTATCTTCTGTCCCGCCTTAGCCGTTACAGAAAAGTCTTTTATGATTATCTTTTCAGGGTCATAGCCGAATCTTACATGAGAGAATTCAACATTTCCCTTTGCCTGTTCAACTGAAAGTGCTCTTGTTTTGCTGCTTTCATCGTCCATTTCCTTCTCAGCAAGAAGCTCGAAAACTCGCTCTGATGCAGCAGCAGTAGTCTGAAGACTCGTTGCTGCCTGTGCTATCTGTGAAAGCGGATTTGTAAACAGTCTTACATATACTATGAATGCTACTATAACACCAAAATCTATCTTATCATTCATTACAAGCAAAGCACCGATAACGCATACCGCAACATATCCCAGATTTCCGATGAAATTCATTACAGGCATCATTATACCAGACAAAAACTGCGATTTCCATGCACTGCTGTAAAGTCTTTCATTTATTTCCTCAAATGTTTTTGTTTCCTTATCTGTTCCATTATATACCTTGACAACATTATGTCCCGTATATATCTCTTCAACATGGCCGTTGATGTTTCCAAGCTCTGTCTGCTGACTTATAAAATATTTCTGCGACTTGCTCATTATGACAGCCATTATTATAAGTCCGATAACAGTGCAGCCCACTGCTGCAAGTGTCATTATCCAGTTTGTGTAAAACATCATTACGAGAGAGCCAATAAACATAGTTATAGCAGTAACAAGTGAACTGATACTCATATTGAGTGTCTGTCCTATCATGTCTATGTCGTTAGTTACACGGCTCAGTACATCGCCAAAGCTTGTTTTATTGAAATAACTAAGCGGTACTTTATTGATCTTTATTGAAATATCAGATCTTAATCTCCTGCTTATACGCTGTGTAACAGTAGTCATTATAAATCCCTGGGCATATGAAAATATAGCGCTCAGACTGTAAAGTACTATCAATGTATAAGCTATTTTCTCAATGGCATCCATGTCTATGCCGTGCATATTGCCTTCACGCATAGCTGCCATACCGTCTGTAACAGTGTTTGTAAGTTCATTCAACTGATTAGGTCCGATTATCGAAAAGATCGTTCCTGCAATAGCCAGAACAAGTGCTGTGATTATAGCCGGAAGATATGCTTTAGAATAATTTATAAGACTTCCGAAAGCCTTTTTCATATCCTTCGGTTTCTGAGCCACACTCATTCTACCATGTCCCTTTGGAGCTCTTGTTTCTTCACTCATTTTCAAGTTCCTCCTTTGAAAGCTGTGATAAAGCTATCTGACGATATACCTCGCAGTTTTTGAGAAGCTCACGGTGAGTGCCCATTCCAACAGCTTCACCGTCATCAAGAACGATTATCTTATCTGCATCTTTGATCGTTCCTATTCTCTGTGCTACGATAAGAACCGTTTTATCGGAAGCTTTCTTTTTAAGTTCACTTCTCAGAATACGGTCTGTCTTATAGTCAAGTGCCGAGAATGAATCATCAAATATGTATATTTCCGGATCACGGCATATCGCTCTTGCAATAGAAAGACGCTGTTTCTGTCCGCCCGAGATATTGCTTCCTCCCTGCGCTATCGCAGCATCATAAGTATTCTGCATTTTTTCAACGAATTCAGTTGCCTGGGCTGTACTTACAGCATCACGCACGTTCTTTTCCGTATAATCAAATTCACCATTGTCACCGTATGCAACGTTTGATGATACTGTGCCGCTGAACATTACGGTTTTCTGTGATACATAACCGATCTTGTCGTAAAGTGCTTCAAGCTGATAATCCTTTACGTTTTCGCCATCGACCAGAACTTCTCCGTCTGTAACATCATAAAATCTCGGTACAAGATTTACAAGCGTTGTTTTACCGCTTCCTGTAGAACCAATAAATGCGACCGTTTCACCCTTGTTTGCCTTGAAAGAAATGTTCTTCAAAACATAATCAGAAGCATCCGGATATTTAAAGCTTACATTCCTGAATTCTATCTCACCTATAACTCCCGGTTTTCCTTTATCAATAGTACCGTCATTTATCTTAGGAACAGTATCTATTACTTCATTTATCCTTCGTGCAGAAACGCTTGCTCTCGGAGCAAGTATAAATATCATGACCATCATTATAAATGCCATGACTACCATTATAGCATATGATGAGAATACTATCATATCAGAAAACAGGTTCACCTTTTCGGAAGGGTCTGAAGCATCGTTTATCAAAAATGCACCTATCCAGTAGATAGCAAGCGGAAGCCCGCTCATTATCGCAGTCATTCCCGGAAGCATGACCGACATAGTTCTTCCGATAAATAAATGCGTTCTTGTAAGGTTATCATTAGCCTTCTCATACTTTTCCTGCTGATGCTCCTCGGCGTTATATGCTCTTACTACTCTTATACCTGTAAGATTTTCTCTTGTGATACGGTTAAGATCATCTGTATAATTCTGTAATACTTTGAATTTCGGGAAAGCAAATACGAGTGCTATTATAATGAGTATGAATAATACAACAAGCGCTCCTCCTGTTGCAGCGGTCCACTGCCAGCTCTTGCCAAGTATCTTTAATATCGCCCATACCGCAAGGATAGGTCCTTTTATCATTACCTGAAGTCCCATTGCAATAAGCATCTGGATCTGAAGAACGTCATTTGTAGTCCTTGTGATAAGACTCGGTGTAGAGAATTTGTTGATCTCCTCAAGCGAGAACGATGTCACCTTTGAGAATATCTTTGATCTTAGATGCTTTGAAAATCCGGCAGCTATCCTTGATGCAAAAAATCCTGTAGCCACCGACATCAATACGCTTCCAAGCGCACAGCCAAGCATTTTCAGTCCTTGCTCAAGTATCTCAGACATCTTGCTTCCTTCTGTCTGTACAAGCTGTGTGATCTCTTTCATATAATCAGGCATTTTGAGATCAAGCCATACCTGACCCACTACAAGAACAACACATATCAATGACATGAGCCATTCTTTTGTTCTCATATGTTT
>CADBQZ010000058.1 GCA_902796865.1 uncultured Ruminococcus sp.
GGGATACCGAGTATCTCAGAGATGGTGGTGGCTGATGCCCCCATCATCTGGTTCATGATCTCGCATACAGCGGAGATATTCATTTCATCAAACTGGAAATCATCGGATACAACAGGCGGCATACCCATAAGCTGGTTTACCATCATCTGTACGTCTGACTGTTTCAGTACGAGAAACGACGAACCGTGGATACCTTTTACATATTGTATCTTTACGCATATTGAAGGGTCAAGATCGTCGAAATTGACTTCCTTTGCCTTCCTTACGCTTACTTTAGGCGTTGTTATCCATACCTTTGCGTTCATGAAGTTTGAAAGCGCTGTAGCTGCCGAACCCATTGACATATTTTCAAGTTCGCCAATAGCGTCACGTTTATCTTCACTTAGTATATCAAGGTATTCATCATCACCGCCGCCAGCGGCATCAGCATTATCATTTGCCATTTCTCCAAGCATTTTATTGATCATATCATTTGCAAGATCGAGTGTCAGGAGATTGACAAATTTGCTGCTTAAATTCTCATCTATCTTCAGATCGAAAGCGACCGCAACGATCGTTTCTTCCGGAGATATTTGCTGAAGCTCAAATATTTTTGAATTATCTGCGGAAACGCTTGCTTCAGGCGGAGATATGTCTATTGTAGTATTAAGCATCTTTGACATAGAAGTCGCTGATGCTCCCATCATCTGGTTCATTACCTCGCTTACTGCGGAAAGAGTCATTTCATCAAACTGAAAATCATCTCTCGGCTCTGCGGGCATACCCATAAGCTTATTTACGATAACTTGTACATCACGAGGATTCAATACCAACAGTGAAGAACCCTCTATGCCTTGTATATAGTTTATTTTTACAAAAACGGATTCTTCATTTCCATCAAGCACAGCACCGTCAACTGATTTTCGGAATTTTTCAGCAACGATGTCTTTAGCTTTGCAGACTGTTACCTGCGGAGTTGTAATATCGACAGTTGAACTTATCATGTTTGAGATAGCTATAGCTGCCGAACCCATTGTGATATTGTGTATCTCGCCTATGGCATCAATTTTGGTTTCGTTAAAAACTGCATCAGCCATACTTTAGTTCCTCACTTTATACACATTACAAACCTTAACGGCTTTATGATGATTCAATATTCCCATTTTACCGTCAAAAAGCTTTTCGTTATTTACTATAAGCGATACATTTCTGTCTATCGGTGTGTTAAAAAGCATCACATCGCCTTTTCTTATTGAGAGTATCTCACTTAAGTTGACAGTTGTTGTCGCTAAAATAGCATCTATATTAAAGTTTGAACGTGAGATCTGTTTAATGATACCCGCACGGTGCATGGTTTCTTTTTTTGCTTTTGAAGCATCGGCGTTGTATTCTTTATTGTTTTTATTTATAATAGCTTCGACCGAAAGCGCCGGGATAGTGATAGTTATTATGTTTTTGACGTCATTATATTCAACTTCAAGTGTTGCGAGGATTATTACCTCATCAGGTCCTATCGTCTGATTGACACGGGCGTTTGTTTCTATATTTGTAAGGAGGGGATTGACCGAAACATACGGTGCAAAAACTTCCCTCAAATATTCGCCCATTTTCACAATAACGCCTTTCATTACCTTTATCTCAATATCGGTAAAGTTTCTCGATACATCTATCGACTTTCCGTATCCGCCCAACAGCCTGTCTATCAGTGAAAAGGAAACGGCGTTTGAAAACTGTATCATACATTTTGTATCTATCATATCCGACTTTTCATCGAATATAAGATCAATATTTCCCATGATAGTATAATCCGGGAGAGCATTGTTGAACTCGTAGTAGTTTTGCTCTTCTATCTGAAGTACTTCGACTCTGCAATAGAATCGGGTAAGACTTGTAAGATATGAAGAAAGGGATTTTGAAAACGATTCGTATATATTACGGATAGTTTTGAACTGTTCCTTAGTGAATTTCTTGGGCGCCTTGAAGTCATAAGGCTTTACCTGTTTTTCATTAAGGCTGTCACTCATCGACTCAATAGTCTCTTCGTCGGCACCGCCGAGGTTTTTTAAAAGTTCATCTATCTGACTTTGAGACAGGACATCACCCATTGATTTCACCTCACAAAAACTACAGTATGCAGGGCAGCATAGGTTTCATTATAGTATAAAGAATATACTGACGAAATTGTAGTCTATGACCCACATTAAAATTCTCATCTATAATTATAACACATAATTTCAAAAAATGCTACACAAATTTTAATTTTATCAGAATTTTATTAACCATTACTAAATCAGACGTTTTAAAATTGAATAAAATATATAAAAACGATATTATTATAATACAAAATATACAAAATAATTACTGCACATTTGAAATTATGTATAAAAATGCTGTGTGATAGTGCGATTATTTACTTTTCTTGGCGAAATATATTGACATTACAATAAAACTGTGATATTATATATACATTCATTGAATCAATAAAATCAATAAATCTTTTTGATTTTATGGATAATTTATAATAAAATAGGAGTGAAATATTAAAATGAAAGGTCAAAAGATCGGAACAAGACTTGGTATTACCGCTGCAGTAGCAGTATTCCTTGCGGCAGTTGTAGCTTTTTCAGCAACATTTTTTCTGCTAAAGGCAATAATTAATCAACAAGACGACGCGGCAGCCCAAGAGGATGGGGATTATCTTATAGGTGAGATGGATCACCTCAAGAGTGAAATGGAGCTTACCGCAAACATTTTTGCATCAGATGTGATGATAGCTGATACTATGGAAAAGAAAAATGTATCTAATCTTCTTTCTGCTGTAAAACAGATGGATAAAAAGATAGGATTCAAAACGGATAATATTACATTTATAGATCCGGAAGGAACGGTCATCGCACGTTATTATTCGGATGAAAAGGGCGATTCAATGGCTGAAAAGGGCTTTTTCCAGAAGGCGATAGGCGGTGAAGGAAATGTAAGCTTTACAAGTACAGCTAATATACCGCTCGGTATCCGTGCGGCGCTCCCGGTCGAAAATGCTCTGGGAACAAAGATCGGTGTAGTTTCTGTTACATTTGATCTTTCTGATAGTCAGTTTGTTAAGGATGTAAAGGGCGATGATGCTGAGGAATATTCAATATTCTCAAGTGATGGAGTAATTCTCAGTTCAACAATTGACGAATATGTTGGCGCTTCTATGGAATCAGAACAGGCCGAGAAGGTGCTTAAAAATGGCGAGACTATTGTATTCGGCAGTGAAATCAACGGCGCAGATTTCAATGTTTGCATGGGACCTATTAAAGATGGTGATGAGATAGTTGGTGCTTATTTCACAGGTACTGACATCGAAGAAGATTCAAAGCAGCAGATTATTGCTATTTGTGTGGCAGCCGGCATTGTTGTTGTAGCAGTGCTTATCGCAGTTGTAGTATTTATAATGATAACCAAAAAGCATGTTACAAGACCTATTGCATCTCTTGTTGAGGTATCAAATCAGATGGCAAAGGGTAATCTTAATATAGAAATGGGTACTCTTGCCGGTGGTGAAGTCGGAATGCTCGGAAATGCGATCAAGGAAACGGTCGCTACATTACATATTATCATCGAAGATGTATCGCACCATATGGAAGCTATCGCAAACGGCGATCTTACTAATGAAGTAACAAACGATTACATAGGCGATTTTGCAAGCATAAAAACATCTATCAATGATATAACAAAATCGCTCAATGAGACACTTTCGTCTATCAACATTGCGGCTGAACAGGTTAATTCAGGCGCTGAACAGGTAGCAAATGCAGCTACAGCGCTTTCACAGGGTGCTACAGAGCAGGCAAGCTCGGTGGAGGAGCTTTCAGGTTCTATCATGTCTGTATCTGAAAAGATCAACCAGACTGCAAAGAATGTCAATATGGCAGGCGGTTATGTTCGTGAGTCACAGAACGGCATCGAAAGCAGCAACGAATATATGTCACAGATGATGGATGCTATGAAGGATATAAACGATTCTTCGATGCAGATAAGCAAGATCATCAAGGTTATCGACGACATTGCATTCCAGACTAACATACTTGCCCTTAATGCGGCTGTCGAGGCTGCAAGAGCAGGTGCGGCAGGTAAGGGCTTCTCAGTCGTAGCAGACGAAGTAAGAAACCTTGCTTCA
>CADBQZ010000059.1 GCA_902796865.1 uncultured Ruminococcus sp.
CAGGATTAAGCGTAACTGTATATATCATTTTTGTATCTCTCCTAAAAAATATTATATAGGCAATACCTCACAAACTATGTGCGGTACTGCCTATAGAGATTCTAACATATTTTACGCCTTCGGTCAATACTTCTTCTCCAGCTCTGTTCTAAGATTTTTTATTATTTTCTTTTCAAGACGCGATATATAAGACTGTGATATGCCTATAATATCAGCTACCTCCTTCTGAGTTTTTTCGTTCCCGTCATCAAGTCCGAACCGCATACGCATTATCATTCGCTCCCGTCCTTTTAAAGAATCTACCGCCTCTCTCAGCATACTCCTTTCAGCTTCAGTTTCTATACCACGATTCACTATATCTTCATCTGTGCCGAGAATATCCGACAGCAAAAGCTCATTCCCGTCCCAGTCGATATTCAAAGGTTCGTCAATTGATATTTCGCTTCTATACTGAGATGATTTTCTTAAAAACATAAGTATCTCATTTTCGATACATCTTGAAGCATAAGTCGCAAGTTTTATGTTTTTATCCGGCTTGAAAGTATTTACAGCCTTTATAAGTCCTATAGTTCCTATGGAGATAAGATCTTCGACGCCTGTACCTGTCGATTCAAATTTTTTTGCTATATATACAACAAGTCTCAGATTATGTACGATAAGCTCCTCCCGTGCAGAATCATCATGCTCTTTCAGACGTTCAAAAGCATCAGCCTCCTCCTGCTTTGAAAGCGGAGGAGGAAGCGTATCGGGACCGTTTATGTAAAAAACATCGCCTGCTGTTTCTTTGAATATAAATGAATAGATCTTTTTAAGCATTCTCTTAAAACTTCTCATCTGCTTTTTCCTTTCATAAAAGAATTTTCGGATCAAATATTATCTTTGTATCTCTCCCGGCAAGTCCCACAAGTACATCTTTGCTCTGGCTTATACCGCTTTCTGTTTCGGTTATTATAAGGCTTTGAGGTTCAAATACAGGTATAAGTCCGCTTTCACTTATCGTACTGTAAGGTATAAGTCTGAACCCATATTCACTGTACAAAAGTTCAGGTTCTTTGAGCGGAAGTGACTCAAACCCGAATGCCGACTGAGGACATATCACAACAGGTCTTCCGGTAAAAACGTCTGTGAGGTTATTACCTGTATCAGCTATTCCATCAAGAGTTACAGTTTTTCCTCTGTATGTTACAGACACTCTGTATTTTTTTGAACAGTCAGTCTTTTTATCCATAAAACAGCGCATAAGATATATCACACCATATGCCGCCGCTGTAAAAACAACAAGGCTTAGCAATGAAAAATCAACATAAAAATAAGAATTGTTGAAAGCCATGAATGACGGTTTAAATATCATATAAAGCAGCAGTACCGCTCCGGCAAAAATAAAATTTATTATGTAAAAATACAGCAGCAGCCGCAAAAAACCTCTTATGTCACGTTTTCCAAAGGCTGTAAAAGTAATAACGGCTGCGGCTGTCAGCTTTATTATAAGCGACAGCAAAAAACTACCCGACGGCAGGATAATCGTGAGCGAAAATAAACTCCCTGTCACCGACGCAAAAATACACCTTGATGTTTTAAGAAGTGTATGGGTGAATTTTGCAGTCGCTTTAAGAAGGAAAAAATTCACATAGATATTGAGTACTATAAGTACATCAAGATAAATGGTCTTCATACTGCTCACCTTTAAACTGCCGTTATGCGTTCGGATATGTATATATTATAAGCCTGTCTTGCAGGAGATTTCAGTCGAAAAGAAGAATGAAGTAAAAATAAAATTTCTCAAACAACAGATTTATGAATACACCAAAAATAAAGCTTTCATTTTATGATAAGATGTCAGATTTTTATTGCTTTTTGCTAAAACATTACAATATATGTAGAAAATGATTGACTTTGCTTCCATGATATATTATAATAATAATATAATTTAGAATGGTAAAATATTTTCACATCTACGAAGAAAAGGAGTATCGCATATGAAAAAAATTAAATTTAAAAAACTGCTTGCCGGGGCTTTTGCAGCAGCCGTATCGCTAGTCTCGCTTCAGATACCTATGGAATACAATAAGCCGGAGTTTTCCGCAGAAGCTGCTTCGACAGACTATCCGCCGCAGCTTATGAATCTGTCTGTATATGACAATTCAAAAAATCTGACAGCTTCATCAAAGGACGACAAGGCATCATGTACCTATGCGGCTGCAAGCGGCACACTAAATGAACAGTGGAGGATCGACTACTGTGGAAACGATTCAAACGGAAACTACTATAAGATCGTAAATCAGGCATCGGGCCGTCTTCTTACCCCAAGCGGCTATGACGCATCAGCCGGAAAGGAAGCTGTGATATTCGGCAATGAAAATGATAAGTCACAGTACTGGTATATATCAGCGGTTTCAGAAGATAAGAAGAATAACGACCTGTACTACAAAATAACAAACTACAAAAACAATTCACTTGCACTTACTTCAGGAAGTGTTACAACTCTAAGTAATTATTCAGGCTCCAATAACCAAAAATGGCTTTTGAACAGCGCAGGACTTCAAGGGTTTGCCGGTTATTGTAAAAACGATAATGAAGGCAGTATAAAAGCCGGAGACATTGGCGGCGCTTTGGGTCAGACGGTCGAAGTTTCGACATTCAACGATCTAAAAAAATACGCCGAATCAACAACGCCCTACACTATCATAGTAAACAATAATATATCAGTCAACACTCTTGATCTCAACGGCGATCATCTTATGTGCAAAGCCGGAAGGATATATGTCAAGGATAATAAAACTATCATCGGAAGCTATTCAAAACATACTCTTTTCAATGTTCAGTTCTGTACTGCGAACAATGCCGGAAGCAATATAATAATCAAAAACTTTGATATGCAGCATGATAAAAACTCCAACAATAACGATAACATAATCTGCTATTTCGGTGCAGGTGAAAACATCTGGGTAGATCATGTTACCTTTACCGGACATAATGAAAAGCTTGATTCAAGCGGCAATTACAATAAATATGGAAACAACGGCTCTGCAAATGTTGTTGATGAAGACAAATTCCTTGCCTGCTGTTACGATGCTGACTACTGTACAGTATCAGAATCCAGCTTCGGAGCGCACGAATACGGTCTTATATTAGGCTATCCATCTGACGATGCAGCATCAAAAGCATCATATGACAACTTTCCTCGTATGTCTATCATAGGAAACAGATTCAATTATACTATCACGAGAGGTCCCGGACTTATGAGATGGGGCTACTACCACTCTCTCAATAACTATGTAAGCAATTTCAGCATGGGCTATACAGTGCATTCGGGATCTGATATATACGCTGAAAACTGCTATTACGAAAAAGGCGGCAACGTTATCTGCGACTGGAATCAGATAACATATCCGGGAGCTTATGCCGAAACAGGATCAAAGTCATCCGGTTGCTCCAGAACGACTCTTGCTGAATGTCAGAGTTCATCCCAAAAAGGAAGTGCTACCGCTTCCTCATTCCGTCCGACAAACAACTATACTTATAAAACATTGTCAGCAGACAACGCAAGATCATTTACATCGGCATACAGCGGATGCCAGTCTGACAAAAATAACTATAAATATGTCACAAGCTCATCTGCCGGCATTCCATCGGCTTATTATATGTCAGGTCCTTCAGACGGCTGGGCTGAAGTGATAACTCCTGCTTCTATGCCTATAGATGCGTACTTCCAGATAAAAAATGTAAACAGCGGACTTTGCCTTGATGTTGACGGCGCAGCTGCTGCAAACGGCACTAATGTTCAGCAGTGGGGAGCAGATGCTTCATCACCTGCGGTACAGAACACATGGAGATTTGTTCCGTCCGACGAAGAGAATTACTACTATATCCAGTCTATGGTCGGCGACAAGACCTATGTTCTTGATGTTACAGGCGGAAAATCCGCAAACGGCACAAACATTGAGATCTATAAATTCAAAGCAAACAACAATCAAAAATTCATGATAACTAAAAACTCTGACGGCACTTATAAAATACGTCCGAAAGTAGGAAACGGTTCAGCAATGCTGGAAATAGCAAGCGCATCGACATCATCGGGCGCAAATGCCGCCCTATGGGAAAACACAGGTTCTTCCTGTCAGGACTGGACCTTTACAGAAGTGACCTTCAACGGTGAATCTATGGATACATCTGTTATGTATATGTTCAAAAATTCCAATTCCGGTCTTTATATGGAAGTAAAGGACGGAAGCGATTCAGACAATGCGAATATCCAGCAATGGGGCGCAAACGGTACAGGTCCGAATAGGTCGGGCGAATGGAACTCATGGAAGCTAAAAGCCGCTACAGGTGATCTTTACTACATCGTTTCAAACCTTGCAGGCGGAAGATACATAAATATCAACAATGACAATGCCGAACTGCTTACATATAACAAATCGACAAATACACAGATGATGAGATTTGTAAAGAATCCGGACGGAAGCTATCTTATCGTTCCGAGAACAGGCTTCAACAAGACCTCTAACAGATACACAAAGGCTCTTGAAGTTGCAAACGCTTCATCAGCAGCAGGCGGAAACGTACAGGCCTATACAGTAAACGGAAACGCTTGTCAGAATTGGGTGATAGAAACATTCACTACAACAAAGGCAACGACTGCGGCTGTAACAACGACCACGACTACCACGACTACTACAGCTTCAACGACTTCAACAGCACCTGTTACGACAACACACACAGTCACTACCGAAGTCGGACCTCCATATCTTATAGGCGATGTGGATAGAAACGGCAGAATGAACATTGACGATGTGATAACACTCCAGAAATATCTCGTGAAAAAGGAAACTGTTATCGGTTATGCCGCCTCTGACATGAACGGTGACGGAAAAATAAATGTATTTGACCTTGTGATCTTGAAACGCTGGCACGCAAAAAGGACATAAATGAAGGTAGGCTTCTATATGAAAACAAAAAAACTATTGGCTTTTATCAGTACCGCTGTCTGCTCGGCAGCATTGCTGATGCCGTCTTATCCGGCGATCGGTGACACAAAGAGTGATACTGTAAAGATAATGTCAATTGGCGACTCGATAACCGACGGTTACGGAACAGACGGCTCTTACAGAAAATTTTTGTATCACGAGCTGACACAAAAGGGATATGATATCGACATGGTAGGTCCCGTATGGAACTTGGGAGATG
>CADBQZ010000060.1 GCA_902796865.1 uncultured Ruminococcus sp.
ACAGGCGCATTCTGTTCGGGTCTGCGGTCAAAATTCATGTCATTCATAAGAAACCTCCTTTAGTTCGTTTACAGCATTATATTCACAACAGAAGAAAAATGTGACTATGGACAAATCCGCATATTTATGATATAATGAATGCAAACGCATTCATTATAATTATCTTAAAGCCCTTGCAGATACGCAAATCACAGATTTGCTTCCTGCATATCGGGCTATTATAACAGATCCGGGGGAAGACATGAATATAAAACGTGTTCTGCCGGCAGTTTTAGCGGCTTTGATCTTTTCGGGCTGTACATCACAGGAATTTAATGAGCCTAAGAAATATGTACTTGTAAGCAGCGCTGTCACTTCCGAAAATGAAGAAACAAATATAGAAACAAAAAAGCTGCCGAAAGAAACTGATACAAAAGCGATCACAAAAGACAGCTCATCATCTGAACGTGAAACGGATGAGAATGTGATCAAAGAAAGCACAGAAGTCTATTACACAAAGACCGGCAAACGTTATCATACAAGCGAAAGCTGTGCCGGCAAAACAGCATTGGTGTGCACTCTTGACGAAGCATTGGAAAAAGGTCTTACGCCATGCAAAAAGTGTGTACAATAAGGAGCATATAATGAAAGACGGATTTATCAAAACAGTATGTGCAGTTCCTGAACTTAAGGTCGCCGACTGTAAATTCAACAGTGAAAAAATAATATCTATGATACTAAAAGCGGACGAAGAGAAAGCAGCACTCTGTGTATTTCCGGAACTTAGTATAACAGGGTATACCTGCGGTGATCTTTTCTTTCAGAAAACACTTTTAGACAATGCTCTCATATCGCTTAAAAATATTGCAGAATCCACATCCGAAACCGATCTTGTTTCTGTTATCGGACTTCCTGTTTCGTCAAACGGAAGTATCTACAGTTGTGCTGCTGTTATATGCAGCGGAAAAGTGCTTGGTATAGTTCCGAAAAAGAATATCCCGAATTATCGTGAATTTTATGAAGCAAGGCATTTTGCTCCAGGCATAGACAGCGGAAAATTAAACTTCTTCGGGGAACTTATACCGTTTGGAGCAAATATGATCTTCAGATGTACTGAAATGAAAGAATTTACATTCGGGATAGAGATATGTGAAGACCTGTGGGTCGCAGATACACCGTCTGTAAAGCTTGCATTAAACGGTGCAAATATTATAGTGAACCTTTCGGCAAGCAATGAAACTATCGGAAAAGCCGAATACAGAAGGACTATTGTAAAAGCAAAGTCCGGAAGTCTTTGCTGTGTTTATCTTTATGCAAATGCAGGTGCAGATGAATCCACAACTGATATGATATATTCCGGTCACAGTATTATCGCTGAAAATGGAAGCATATTTTCAGAATCAGAAAAATTTGAAAACGGCATGATCTTCTTTGATGCAGATCTTCAAAAGATAGCTGCAGAGCGTGAAAGAATGAATACTTTTTCGGGAAGAGTCGATGATATGCTGGATATACCATTTTCAATAGAAAAACGTGAAACAAAGCTTTGCAGAAACATTTCTCATACTCCGTTTGTTCCAATGTCAGACAGTGAAGTAAACGAACGCTGTAAAGAAATATCTCTTATGCAGTCTATGGGACTTGTAAAGCGTTTGAAACATACTCACTGCAAAACAGCTGTTATAGGACTTTCAGGTGGTCTTGATTCTACACTTGCACTTATAGTCACTGTAAACGCATTCAGAAGACTGGAACTTGATATGGAAGGTATCAAGGCTGTTACG
Organism: uncultured Ruminococcus sp.; assembly: GCA_902796865.1. GTDB lineage: Bacteria > Bacillota > Clostridia > Oscillospirales > Ruminococcaceae > Porcipelethomonas. The sequence continues at coordinate 1,764 of CADBQZ010000060.1, forward strand.
ATGCCATGCTTCGGAACGACCGACAGAACATATAATAACGCCTGTAAGCTTGCAAGGCTTTATGGTGCACAGCTTCTGGAGATAAATATCCGTGAAAGTGTAACAAAGCATTTTGAAGATATATCACATGACCCTGATGTACATGATGTGACATATGAGAATTCTCAGGCAAGAGAACGTACTCAGATACTTATGGATATAGCCAATAAATACGGCGGACTTGTTATCGGAACGGGAGATCTTTCCGAATTAGCTCTTGGCTGGGCGACCTATAACGGAGACCATATGTCAATGTATGCGGTAAATTCTTCTATCCCCAAAACGCTTGTAAGGTATCTTGTACGCTATGAAGCGGAATGCTGCGGCGGTGAACTAAGAGCAGCACTTGTTGATATACTGGATACTCCTGTAAGTCCGGAACTCCTGCCGCCGGAGGAAAACGGAACTATATCACAAAAAACAGAAGATATTGTAGGTCCGTATGAGCTTCATGATTTCTTTTTGTATTATATGGTGAGATTCGGCTTTACGCCTTCAAAGATATTCCGGCTCGCCGTTCATGCTTTTAACGGAAGCTATGATAATGAAACTATACTCAAATGGGAAAAGACATTTTACAGACGCTTTTTTTTACAGCAGTTCAAGCGTTCGTGTCTGCCCGATGGTCCTAAAGTCGGAACAGTTACCTTGTCCCCAAGAAGCGATCTTCGTATGCCGAGTGATGCCTGCGCCGATATGTGGATGAGTGAGCTTGATAATATAAAGATATAAATAATAAAAATAGAAAAAATCAAAAAATGGAGGAAATCAAAAATGAACTACAAAGAAAACTTTATCAAATTTATGGTTGAAAGCGGAGTGCTTACTTTTGGAGATTTCACGCTCAAAAGCGGAAGAAAAGCACCATACTTCGTAAACACAGGAAATTATAATACCGGCGCACAGCTTGCACGTCTCGGTGAATATTATGCTCAGTGTATGGAAGAAAACAAAGTAGAGGCTGAAACACTTTTCGGACCTGCATACAAGGGCATACCGCTCTCAGTAGCCTGCAGTATCGCACTTTTTAATAAATACGGCAAGGATGTAAACTATGCTTTTGACCGTAAGGAAGCAAAAGACCACGGTGAAGGCGGTGTCATCGTCGGAAGAAAAATGAAAGACGGCGAAAAAGTCGCTATTATCGAAGACGTTATAACAGCAGGTACAGCAATAAGAACTGTTCTCCCGATACTTAAAGCACAGGCAGATATCGACATCACAGCACTCATAATTTCTGTTGACAGAATGGAAAAGGGAAAGGGCGAGCTTTCAGCAGTTCAGGAAGTCAAGCAGGATCTTGGCATAAATGTTTATTCGATCGTAACTATGGAAGACATCATCGAAGCAATTAAAAATGACGTTATCCCGGGTAAGGAATATCTCGATAAGATGCTCGAATACCGTGATACATATGGTGTCTGAGCGATACTAACTAATTACAATTTAAAAAAGGAGTAAAGAAAAAATGACATTATTTGAAGAACTTCAGAGAAGAGGACTGTTAGCACAGCTTACCGATGAAGAAGAAATAAAAGAACTTATCAATACAGGAAAGGCTACATTCTACATTGGATTTGACCCTACAGCTGATTCTCTGCACGTAGGACACTTTATGGCACTCTGCCTTATGAAGCGTCTCCAGATGGCAGGCAATAAGCCTATTGCTCTGTTAGGCGGCGGTACGGCCATGATAGGAGACCCATCAGGCAAGTCTGATATGAGAAAAATGCTTACAGTCGAAGATATCGACCATAACATAGAATGCTTTAAAAAACAGATGAGCCGCTTTATCGACTTTTCTGATGGCAAGGCAATGATCGTAAACAATGCCGACTGGATCCGTGATCTTAATTACATAGAGGTACTCCGTGAAGTCGGCGCTCATTTCTCTGTAAACAAAATGCTCACTTTTGAATGCTACAAGCAGAGAATGGAAAGAGGTCTTACTTTCCTTGAATTCAACTATATGATAATGCAGAGCTACGATTTCTACAAGCTGTTTAAAGATTACGGCTGTAATATGCAGTTCGGCGGCGATGACCAGTGGGCTAATATGCTCGGCGGTACAGAGCTTATCAGAAAGAAGCTCGGAAAAGATGCTTATGCTATGACTATCACTCTGCTTCTCAATTCGGAAGGAAAGAAAATGGGCAAGACTGAAAAGGGCGCTGTATGGCTTGATCCTGAAAAGACTTCTCCTTACGAGTTTTTCCAATACTGGAGAAATGTTTCGGATTCAGATGTTATAAAATGCTTAAAGATGCTGACATTCGTTCCGATCGAAGAGATCGAGGAGATGGAAAAGCACATGGAAGGTGCTGAATACAATAAAGCAAAAGAGCTTCTGGCTTATGAGCTTACAAAGCTTGTACACGGTGAAGAGGAAGCTTCAAAGGCAAGAGAAACATCGCACTCTCTTTTCTCAGGCAAAGGAAACAGCGATGATATGCCTTCCACAGCTATCTCAGCAGATGATCTTGATGAAAACAACAGTATCGGCATCCTTACACTGCTTGTTAAAACAGGACTTGCTTCATCTAACGGTGAAGGAAGACGTCTTGTGCAGCAGGGCGGCGTATCGGTAAATGACGAAAAAATAACCGACCCCAAAACACTTATAGATCTTTCAAATGAAGTTGTTATCAAAAAAGGAAAGAAAGTTTTCCATAAAGCAGTGAAGGCGTAATATGCCAAACTATATCAATAAAAAGTATGCCGGCATCGCTTTTATAATAATGTCGGCATTCTGCTTTGCACTTATGAATGCCTTTGTACGTTTGGCTGGTGATATACCGACGATACAAAAAAGTTTTTTCAGAAATGCCGTAGCAGTTATATTTGCGTTTATTGTACTTAAAAAGAAGCATATACCTCTCGGCTGGCAAAAAGGAAATTTAAAGTATCACCTCATACGCTCATCATGCGGAACTATTGGCATTCTATGTAATTTCTATGCGATAGACCATATGCTCATTTCTGATGCTTCCATGCTCAATAAGATGTCGCCGTTTTTCGTGATTATATTCTCACTCATATTTCTGCATGAGAAAGTAACACTGTTTCAGATGATATTTGTTATGACTGCATTTGCCGGAAGTCTTTTTATAATAAAACCGTCATTTACAGGCATGGCATCATTACCGGCTCTTATAGGCTTTATAGGCGGCATGGGGGCAGGAGCGGCATACACATCAGTACGCTACATGGGACAGCACGGCGAAAAGGGGCCTTTTATAGTACTGTTTTTCTCGCTGTTTTCTTGTGCGGTAACGCTTCCATACATGATATTCAATTTTACGCCTATGACAGCAATGCAGACAGTTTATCTGCTGTGTGCAGGGCTTGCTGCTGCCGGCGGACAGTTTTCTATAACAGCCGCATACAGCTGCTCTCCGGCAAAAGAAATATCTGTATACGACTACTCTCAGATAATCTTTGCAGCGCTCCTTGGATTTATGCTGTTCGACCAGATACCGGATATATACAGCTTCATAGGATACTTCATA
>CADBQZ010000061.1 GCA_902796865.1 uncultured Ruminococcus sp.
ATATGCTACCGGGCGTCCGGGAACATCAAGTCTTCCGGCTTCCTCCAAAAGCCCTTTATCTGCAAGACTGTTTACTACCGACGAACTGTCTATTCCTCTTACGCTTTCAACAAAACCTTTTGTGACCGGCTGATTGTACGCCACTATCGTAAGCGTTTCCATTGCCGCATTTGAAAGCGGTGTTTGTTTTTTCGACTCCATAGCCGATTTTATGTATTCACTGTACTCTTTTTTAGTACACATCTGATATTTATTTCCGAGCTTTACTATCTCTATAGCACTCTTTGAATCACTGTATCTTCGCTCAAGCAGTCCTATGCGCTTAGGTATATCTGCGCTCTCGACTTCTGCCGCTTCTGCGATCTTTTCGGTGTCTATCGCTTCACCGGAAGCAAACAGTATCGCCTCGACCGCCGCCGCCTTTTCATTGAGCTGCATTTGCCGTCACTCCTTTTTTCTTTATACTCACCATAGTATTATCATCACTTATAACTATCCTGCCTGACTTAGTAAGCTCTAATATGGCAAGAAATGTAGCAACACGCTCTGAACGATCGGTCATTCCTTCAAATAATACATCTATATATGCTGTACCATGCCGGTAAAGATTTTTAAGGACATACACGACCTTTGAAATAACAGAAACTACTTTTTGCTGTACAACATCATTTATCTTTTTCTCGCTTGCCTTGCGTACATCTTCCTTTTTTATGTGCATATCAAAATAAAGCTGTGCCAGAAGTTTTGGATCATGCTTCACCTTATATTCACTTTTAAGTTCGATCACAAGCGGTTCTCTTACGAAAATATCATTTCCGCAAAAAAGTCCACGTAACTTTTCGGCAGTCTTTTTACAAAGAGAGTATTCTATAAGCGTTCCCTGAAGCTCTTTTTTCATAGCCTCAGCTTCTTCAGGTCTCGGAAGCAGTGAAACTGTCTTTATATATATAAGTCTTGCCGCCATTTCAAGAAATTCTCCGGCAAGCTCAAGATCCTGTTCCTGTGCTTGTCTTATATATATCAGATACTGTTCAAGAAGCTTTGATATCTCTATATCATTTATATTCAGCTTATGCTTCGATATAAGATTCAGAAGAAGGTCAAGAGGTCCTTCAAATACATCAAGTTTAAACGAAATATTATTCATAGTCTGCCTCTTACATAAGCTTAGGTATAAAGCCTGTCACAAACCAGAAGAATTGCTCGACCCAATCGCTAATAAAGTTTATAGGTTTTGTCAGGACGCCTGAAAGTATAACGACCATGAAGACCATGCTTATCTGCATCTGATATCTTTCGATAAAGCTGTCTATCCTTGCATTTGAAAAGATAGACAAGATCTTTGAACCATCGAGCGGCGGCACCGGTATGAGATTGAATATAGCAAGACCGATATTTATGATTATAAATATCTCAAGAACGTAGAGGATAAAAAACATACCGCTGTTTCCATTTGCTGCACGTTCAACATATGAGCCCATAAAGGGGTTCATAAGCACTTCATCAACATCTGTATACTTTTGATAAAGCTCAGCTATGCCGTCTGCAAACCTCTGTGTCGAAAGTATCACCCTATAGCCTGCTGTTGCTAAAAACGCAACAATAAGATTTGAAAGCGGTCCTGCTGCTGCTGTCAAAGACACGCCAAGACGCATATTTTTGAATTTTAATGGATTTATCGGAACAGGCTTTGCCCAGCCAAATCCCGTCAGTACAAGACATATCGCACCGAACCAGTCTATATGTGATAAAGGATTAAGTGTAAGCCTTCCCTTATATGCTGCGGTATCATCTCCCATTTTATGTGCCGCCCATGCGTGTGCAAACTCATGTATCGGCAGTATAAGAAAAACTATAAGTACTTTTGTGAATATAGACAAAACAGTATTTATATCAAAAGAAAAATTAAAAAGATCCATAAATAATTCCTTCCATGTCAGATTTTTAAACCGCTTAATCTTTATTATACAATAACAGGCAAAAAAATTCAAGTGAAAACATAGCATATTTCAAAAAAATCTGTTAAAAAATGCGAAAATACTCATTTTTTGATGAACTCACAAATTTTTTTTGAATTTTTTTCAAAAAAGACTTGATTTTTTTTGATTTATATGATAGAATATAAACGTTGACTTGGAAACTGCCAAAATCATACTATACTATGTACTGACAGTTTCTTATCGTTTACTTATGGTTTAGTAATTTAAAGGAGGTGCAGTCAATGGCAAAATGTGATATATGCGGAAAGGGCGTAACTTTCGGTATCAAAGTTTCACACTCACACAGAAGAACAAACAGAACATGGAAGCCGAACGTTAAGCGTGTAAAGGCTATTGTAAAGGGTACTCCTTGTCATATCAATGTATGCTCAAGATGCCTTCGTTCAGGTAAGGTACAGAGAGCTAACTGATTTATACAAATGGCTATTTAAAATGAACGTTTCTCATTTAATGGGAAACGTTCATTTTTTTATACCGGAAGTGTTCAATAACAAAGATAAGACTGCGTAATCTGTTATAGCCACGCAGCCTTTTTGATTTTATAACATTTGTACTGACTAACACCAAACTCCGTATCACCGAAAAGATAACCATATGAACCGTTATCAAGGGTATTTATAGAAGATATTATCTCATTGACATGATCAGAAAGTGGTCCACCACCATAAACATTTAAATGTTCCGCAGATATTTCATCAAATCCGTCTTCCTTTGTACGCTTATATGGCTCACAGCAACATAAAGATTTGATAAAACTGTCAAGTTTTGATGCGATATCCTCTGCGATCTCAGATGATTTTTCACTGTCTGTGACTATGTGTGACATCATTTTAAAATACATTAATTGTGACATTTTTTACCTCCTTATAATATCTTGAGAAATTTCTCAAATACTTGTTAAATCTTCTTTTATTACGGCTATGTCATTATAATCCCTACATTTCATCATTTTTAAATCAGAATCCGATCTTTCGGGTCTGAGCCGACGAACTGTTTAGATCTATGTTTTCATCGTCAATATAATCCTGCACATCAGAAAGAATGATATTGGTATCATCTGTTTTTTCCTCGTCTGTACGCAGATTCTGGTTCATTATCACCTGTTCAAGAATATTTCGGACTGTACGGGCATTCGCAAAATTCGGCCTTATCCTGTAATAATCGGCAATATCAAGTATAAGCGAAAGAGCATCGTCGTCTATTGTGTATTTCTTCTTTTGCAGGAAATACAATGCTATTTCGGAAAGCTCCTCACGGTCATAATCAGGAAAATCAAGCGAAAACTGTATTCTTGACGAAAATCCCGGATTTGTACTTATAAACTCGTCCATTTCTGCCTTATAGCCTGCAAGGATAACACAAAACTGCCCTCTCCTATCTTCCATTTGTTTCAAGAGAACTGCTACGGCTTCGTCACCGTATCCAGTCTTTTCATTGTCAGTATTTTGCGTGATACTGTACGCTTCGCCGATGAACAGCACTCCGCCCATAGCGTCGTTTATCTTGTTAAGCGTTTTTGTTGCTGTTTCGCCGACGCATTTGCTTATAAGTCCTGACGAATCCGTTTCGGTCAGTTTGGCTTCGGGCAGTACTCCTGCTTCATAAAGTATTCATGACAGGATACGGGCGACTTCGGTCTTGCCTGTACCCGGATTTCCACAAAAGCTCATATGAAGATTAAGGTCTGGGTCGTTTTTGTTCCGCTTTGCAAATGCCTTTATCTTTCTGATACTTGATTTTATGCTTTCAAATCCTATAAGATCGTTGAGCTTCTGTTCATTTTCACCTGCCACGAAATTACCTTTTGTACCTGTCATATAGTGATACTCGTCAAGGTCGATATATCCGAGCATGACGTCGCTAAACTCAGCAGGATTCATTTTTCTCAGCTGTTCCTTTACCCTGCGCCTGCATTCTATTGAATATACAAGAAGCTCACGGGCTTCCTCCTTGCTTATACACTCATCGGGATATATCATTTTCGCAAGTCCAGAAAAAGTACGCCTTACGGCCGTATCATCACGGGTATTGAAATTATCATTCAGAGCGAAATACTCACCGAATGAATTTGTAAAATCAAATCTTCGCATTGCATGGCAAAACTCTGAGAAGCAATCAGAGATCAATCCGTATCTCGATGTAAAAAGAGCTGCTTTCAGCTTAGGAGTCTCCCAGCCCGGCAGATATGCGTGGATACGATCAAAAAATGCTGAATCGTTATTAAAATCACTTGGAAACGGCTCAAAAAGATTTGTGGTTCGGAGCATATCATCAACGCTCCTGAATGTATTGCCCTCGAATGCAATAGATGCGTCGGTGCTTATGGAATCACTGCCACGGGCAAAACTGCCATTTGCCATGTAGTTTTTCATGATCTGTACCATATCGGTATCTCCGCCCTTTATACCGCCGACTTCATCAAAAGCTACACAGTCCCAGTTTCCCACAAGACCGACACGGTGCGATGCCATATTATAAAACATATTTGAAACAGTGGTATGACCGCTGCTCATAAGTATCGAATACGGCGAAAGCTCGCTGTAAGCATGGGATTTTCCCGTGCCACGGGGTCCAAGCTCCACAAGGTTATAGTTTTTCTGCGTGAACGGAACAAATCGGAGCAGATAGTGGAGTTTTTCTTTTTCTTTAAGTTCATCGGGTTCATACCCTGCACTGCGGAGAAGTATAGTTACCCATTCATCTTTAGTAAACTGCTTTCTTGCTTCGATTATTTCATCGAGATCAAGATTTGTAAAACTTGCCACATACTTATCTTCACGCTCGTCAAGCCTTACCGTAACCTTGTCGATGACCGTGTACTGACCGTTTTCTTTTATCCTGGACTTGACATAATCACTCTGATCGGGACGAACGTAATTCTCACTGAGGATCTTCTTGATCTTTTCCAAACCTATCTTCATTTCATCCTCGTCATCGGTAGCACAATACATCCCAAGCAGATATTCAAGTACATATGTAGGGACATTTGCACCCTTTTTCATAAGTCCGGTCAGATCCTTGCGGACAGACTTGCCCGGAAACGCTTCTATCACCCTTCTGTCAAAATCATTCATGATCGTTCCTCCAATCACATTCCGTGCAGAAATGTTCATTTCTTATTCAAGCTGTATATTTGCGGCATTATGATCCGGTTCTTTTCGTAGCCGGGCTGTTCTGTAGTGATGTACCCGCTTTTTAGCATCAGCAGAAAGCAATATTTTCAAGCCGACAGCACCGGCAGAAATGATCTGTCCCAAAGCCTTGTTGGCTTCCCTGCCACGTCTGGCTTGCACCTCACGCTTTGTCGGGTTTTGTAAGGTCACCCATGTAACGCCTTTCACCTTGAATTTTCTTGTTTTATGTGGTTTATTCAGCATATCTGATACCTCTGATGTAAGTATTAAAAATCGAAATCATTTGCAAATGCGATCTTTACGGAGAATTCCGTGCGTTCAATTATAGTACCTGTTTCCTTATCAACGATATTCAGATAATATATCGCATTGCCGTCAAATTCTGCACTTTTCAGCGTGAATCTTATCTTGAATACTCTGTCCTGCGGCTCGCCCGTTTTATCGGCTGCTATCGTCTGAACGTCGCTCACTGGATTTGACATTTTATCGCACAGATATATCTCATATGTTGCAGGAACTGTCTTGCCGCCTACTGCTTCTAGCTGCATAAATTCAAGAGAGAATATATTATTGCTTATCTTCCTTGTCATGCTGATCAGCTTCAGCGTAACTTTTTTTATGTCAACAAATTTCTTTGAACTCTTGGAGATGTTCTTGAATGTGATAACAGGCACGCAGCATTCCTGCAAGGAGATACCGCCGTGTACGAAATTCATACCGCCGCCCTGCTTTTTAATGC
>CADBQZ010000062.1 GCA_902796865.1 uncultured Ruminococcus sp.
AACGCCTCGGTCAAGCTTTTCTACACGCTTGCCCTTCTGAGCCTTTTTATTCTGAGCCTTTTTATCCGATGGCGCTGCTACGATATAATCTATATTTGGACCTCCGTTTGAGGTAGTGGCATAAGCTTTTATCGTGTTTTTGCCTTTTTTGAGAGAAACTGTCGTTTCGTTTTCATCCCACGAAGTCCAGCTTCCGGTGCTGTTAAAGTCTAAATACTGCCCGTGGGTCTTATCCCCGTTGATTATAAGTTTGAGTTCACGGTTTGCAGCAGTACCGTTTGCATATCTTATGCCTATATCATAGTCACCGTCCTCCGGCGCTTCAATAGTCCATTCGATATAGCTTCCGACAGTATTTTCGTAATTTATATATGATGTACCCTCAAAGCCTGCATTGGTCGTTTCCGGAAAAGCTTTATATAATTCTGCATCAGCGGCATAGTATCTATCATTTTCCCACAGAGGTATCTCGATCGGCGCTCCCAAAAATCTCACTTCTTTTCCGAGAAGGAAATCAGCAAGAAGCCTTGCATCATTGCTGTCTACCGATTTATTTCCGTCAAGATCTGCCGCATAGTCGTAATAACCTTTTGAGATAATACGCTTTAGAGAAATAAGGTCAAAAACATTCAACTTTCCGTCAAGGTCAAGGTCGGCAAGCGGCACAGGTTCAAGAGCATGGGTCAGCGGTGCAGAAGTGAGAGTTACTGCTGCACACAAAAGACCTGCAAGAAAATATCTGATTTTTTTTATTTTCAAAATTTATATCCTCCTTTATTGATATTATTTCCGTCCTTTATGGTAATTTTTGTACTAAAGCATATATTTTTTACCACTTTTTTAATGTACTCTTTTATTATATCAGAACAAACAAGTGATGTCAACAAAAAAATGCCTCACTGTTGAAAAGTTTTTACCTTTACAAAATATAGAGTTTTTTAAGGATAATATCGGTGTGTAATACTCTGTTTATCAAAATGCTTCCGATATTTTCATCTGCTTGACAAAATCAGAAAAATATATTAAAATAAGAAATGTGAGCAGACTATACGGCAGCGGAAACGATCATGTTTACGAGGAAAGTCCGGGCATCACAGAGCAGGGTAACTGATAACATCAGCCGGAGGCGACTCCCGGGCAAGTGCAACAGAAAATAAACCGCCTGCTTTTGCAGGTAAGGGTGGAATGGTGAGGTAAGAGCTCACCGGGGTACAGGTAACTGTACCGCCGTGTAAACCCTATCCGATGCAACGCCTATTGGTACTCTTATATCAACATTTGCTCGATGGATATATGAGTAATGGCGGCTGGAGCCTGCGGGCGACTGCAGGCCTAGATAAATTGCCGTACACGACAGAACCCGGCTTATCGGTCCGCTCACAAAACTGCTGCTTTATTTTTATAAGGCAGCAGTTTTTTATGGCTTTTAAAGTGACAACGTTCTGCTTATTTCATGTCAAAGGCTATTCGTTTGTGTCTCTTCTGTTTTTGTACAGACTGCATTTATGTAGTCTGTACAAAAACAAATCGGGATTCCAAAGGGAGCTAGCTCCCTTTGGCAGGGGGTATAAGGGGGACAGTGTCCCCCTTAAATACCATAAAGAAGCTCCATATTGACTTTTTTCAGAAACTATTATATAATTTATTAAAGAGAACATAGAAGACAGGAGTATACATATGAAAAGATCGTTATATCCGGCAATAATACTTGCAGCCTTTTTGTGTCTTACCGGCTGCAGCGATAAAGGCGACGGCACGCGTTCCGACGAGCTGCCGGAAAATTCTGTAGCCAAAGTAGTATCCGCCCCCTCCTGGGAGCAGGAACTCGAAGAACGTGACCGTTCGATAAAAACAGACGGAAAATTTGTATACGATGATGACGTTATACTTACCACCGCAGAATATGATTCTTTAAATTCGTACACCGCATGGTTTTCCAAGACCTTCAAAATGAGCGCAGCTGTGGTACTTACAAACGACATAGGCGACGATTCCCCCGACAGTTACGCTGAAAACTTCTATAAAGAGAATCTAAGCGGCGACGGGATACTTATACTTCTGAATAATGATACAAACGAAGATGTTGTGCTGAGAAAGGGACTTCCGTCAAAATATATATCAGACAGCCGTGTTCAGATGCTCCTTTCGGAGGTATCGCCGATGCTGGCGCTCGGTGATTATCTCAGTGCCGCTGAAACAATACTCGAAGATGCCGAGCTTTCTATCCCGGAATATTTCACAGACCGGTCGGAAAGTCTTGAACCGGACGACGTGCGTGAATACGATTATATGCTTAAAGAAGCCTCGTCTGACGGCAAGCTCAGCATTTATTATGTCCTCGGCACAGGCAGTGAGAAAATGGAAGACTTTGCAAAAAAACGCTTTGATACATTTTTCGATGCAGATTCAGACACAGCGTTTCTGGTAATAGACGGTGAGAACGGCGAAAGTTTTCTTGTTGCATCCGGCAAGCTCAAGTATATGTCCGACAAAGCAGCGGAAGTACAGGAAGAAGTCAAGGCAGCCTATAAAAAAGGCAAGGGCGTTGACCTTTCAAAAGCGGTCGAGGCCTTTGTATCAAGAGTGAAATAATAAAAAAGATACCGCTTTTGCGGTATCTTTTTTTGTATTATTTCCTTGATGCAAGTTTTTTTGCTATTGCAAGAGCATCAAGTACATTTTTCTTTCCGTCATTATTAAAGTCGGC
>CADBQZ010000063.1 GCA_902796865.1 uncultured Ruminococcus sp.
ACCTCATTATCGGTAAGATCCTTGGTCATACTTTTCAGATGAGCTATAGCTTCAGCTTCGGTACTCTTATAGATATCCATAGCTTTTTTTGTGAGCGTAAGCTTTTTGAGCCTTGCATCACAATCCACAGATTCACGGATTATATACCCATTCTGTTCCATCTGAGTTATTATCTTTGAGACTGTGGAACGGCTAAGCATAAAAGCCTCTTCTATATCTTTCTGAAAAATATCCCTGTCACTGTTCTGATGTATAAACATAAGTATCCATACATCCTTTGCTGTTTTGTCGTCTTCTGCTTTAAAGTTCTTTTTTCGGCAGGCAGATCGTTTAAGCATATTTCCGAATGCCACACATTCCATATACATTCTTTCTCTATTATCCAAAAGCATCATCTCCTTCCCGTCGAAAAACAGTTTATTTTGAAACTGTTTCATAGTGAACATTATATCACAAACTGCCCAGGTTGTCAATACTTACAAATTATTTTTCATAATTTGTGCATTTTGAAATATAAAAGCAGTCTACCGTTAATTTACAGCAGACTGCTTTACATTTATGCACTTATTTCACTTCAAATATCCTTATATTCTCCGCCGGTACATCCACCTCACCTAAAATTATATCTTTTATAGATGCCGCCTGTCCTTTTTCCAATCCATCCGATCTTACCACAACCTTAGCGCTCTCTCCATCAAGATAAACAACACAATCTTCAATGCCCTGTGCTTTTATAAGTGACTCTATATTTCCTTCGCTTTCTATCAGCTTTGATACTTCTACCGCTTCAAGCGCATTCGTCACCATTTCGTCTTCCGTTATATCACCGCCGCCCATTATAGACTGCAGCGTCTGGACTGCTTCGTCACGATTGACTGTTCTTTCAAGACGTGCCTGTGCAAAATAATCTTCCGCATTTCCGTTTACAAATTCGCTCTCTCCATACTCTGATGTATCCTTTCCTGTAGTTTTTTCACTACTTTCTGATTTACTTTCAACTGCGCCATTGCTTTGTTTACTTTCATTCATACTTTTTACATCTGCACCTGCTGTAACAGCATTATCCGTATCTAAATTATCCTTTGTAAGCGAATAATTCACATACACAGCAATGCCGAGCATAAGCGTCATACAGGTAAGTATTATTTGCTTCTTTCCAATTATTAACGATGGTTTTTTCATAATGTCTGCACTCCTATCCAAGTTTTGTAACATATATCTTGTCTGATGATATGCCGAATACCGCCGAAACGGTACTGTATATCTTTTCTTTTACACTGCTGCTGTCCCCTCCTTCACATACTATTACTGCACCGGTTATTTCCGGGGTAAGGATCTTTTTCAAAAGAGCCTGTTTATCTCCGCCCGAACCGATAAGAACATATTCACTCTCCTCTGAACTGTCATTCTCTCCTGTTCTCTTTTTCTGCTCTTCAGCATATATGTATTCCTCTGTTCCTCCGACAGTTATCATCACCTCCGACTTTCCTACCCCATCTATTCTTTCAAGAGTACTGCGAAGCTTATTCTCCATATCAGTACAGTAGCTGTCATATGAACCACAAAGCTCCGGGTTTAAACTTTCAGTTTTCTCCTGTTCTTTTTTTCCAAATAGCCCTGAAAGAAATATAAGGGCTATGCCTGCTGCACCGATAAGTACTATGATCTTTATCCCACCGCCTTTTATTTTCCTGATAAAACCGCTTAACGCTTTTGTGATATCATTCAATTTCTGTCACCTCTGTACCCGAAAAGTTTTTTTCAAGTATTCTTCTCGCCCTTTCAAAGCTCTTTCCTTCATAGCTTATCCTATTAATATCTATGCGCCCATTTTCTGAAATATTAACATCACAGACTATTTTTTTGCATTCTATCCCCTCTTTTTTTAATAACTCTTCTGCCATAATAGACAGCTTTTGTCCGGTTTGCTCTGCAACAGAAACAAATATACTATCTTCTAACTTATCATAATTATTTTCAAACTCTTCTGTTCCATATTCAGGCAATTGAAAATCAAATGAACTGTTTGCAGCAGCTGCCAGAATACCGGAAAAGAATATCAGCGAAAAAAGTGTCTTTAACTGTTTAGACGCGCCGCTTCCAGGTCTTAAACATTCTGCTATAGTTATTATCACACAAAGGATACAAGCAGTTATCACCATCTTTTTTATGTAATCCATTTTCTGCCTCCTTAATTATCATACAGCTGGTGTGCAGAAGGTCATAACTATCCCGGTAGCTATCACAAACATTACAGCAAAGCATACAAGTATACTGAAAGCAGCAGACATTACCGAATTGATATTTTTGAAAAGCGCAGTAAGCTTTTTGGCGCCGAATATTTCCGAAATAATGCCAAGAAGGCCAAACGCTGCACGATAAAGTATCACATCTATAAACGGCGGCAAAAGCATAAAACAAACTGCTGCGATGCCTATACTTCCTGCTCCTTTTTTTAAAAGAGATATACTGCCCTTTACCGATGAATATGCTTCCGATGCAGCAGCACCTATAAGAGGCACCGTATTAGATATAAGATACTTCGCCGTTTTTAATGTCAATGTATCCGATGCTGTACCGACAATGCTTTTTATCGAAAGAAGTCCGACAAACACTGTCATTACAAGACCAAGTCCCCATGTAACTATCTTCTTTACTGCATTTATAAGCCCTGTAAGATTTATGCCATCACAACAGGCATCTGCTATCCCAAGACTTAAACTCATTCCAAGAAGCGGTATAAAAAAGCTCTCTGAAAGTTTTATCGCTATATCAGAAAATCCCAGTACTATAAAGCTGTATCCCGATGCCGATGTAACGCTTCCTTCGGCAGCAGTCATAGCTGAAAAAACCGGAACAAATCCCAGCATGAATTTTTCGCCGTCTTTTATAGCCGAAAGAACTGTATCAAGACAATCACTTACGGAGGGCATTATAAGCGCTGTACACGAAAGAACACATATAAGTTCAAATATTCCCGAAAGTTCCTTCGATCTTATCGTTCCTCCGGCACTCTCGATAAGTGAAGCTGCTATTATCAGTATCGCTATAAGAATAAATGTACGAACAGGTCTGTAAAGCCTGTCCTCAAGCATTTTTTTCAATTCTTCCCATATTTCAGAAGGATCAAGCGACAGTATACTTTCAGGCGAATCGAAAGTAACTCCATGCTCTGACAGAATATCCCCGCTGTCGAGTTCTTCGGCACCGCTTGCAGATAGTATGTCCTCCGGCTGATCAGCGGATACTTTCATTCCGGCAAACAGGATACATAAGAGCATCATAACAAAGATAAAAAGTATCTTTTTCATTCCATTACCACCATAACGCTGTCTATAAGCTGCTCAAAAAGCGGCAGCGAGATAACTATAAGCTGTATCCTTCCGAATATCTCTGCTGCTGATGCAGCAGCCGATTCACCGCAGTCACGGCATATATCCGCTGAAAACTGAGTAAGATAGCAAACACCGAGCGCTTTGAATATTACCGAAATGTTATCGGGGTCTATATCTGCCGATGATGCCAGCCTGTCGATCTTTCCAAAAATGACCGGTATATCACCTATCATGAAAAGCATTACAAATACACAAGCCCCTATACTCAGCATGACTGCTTGTTCCTTTACCTGTTTTTCGGTTATCTTGCACATAACAGCTGCACATATACATATGCCGCATACCGATATAAGCTCCTTTACCATAACCCAAACACCGTTTTAACTGTATCAAACAAGTCACTAATACTGCTTATTATCATCATAAGTACTACTATAAGCCCTGCAAGAGTAGTCATCATCGCCTGTTCTTCTCTCTCGGCTCTCTTTAGCACAAGATTCAGAACCGCAACGATTATACCGATCCCTGCAATTTTAAAAATAAGATCCACATCCATTTTGCTGCTCCTAAATCATTATTATCCCTATCATCGCTCCGGCAGTTATTCCGAGTGATCTGTACATTCTTCCCTTTACAGCATATTTTTCTCTTTGCTCTGAAAGCATTCTTTCAAGCCTTTCTCTGTAAAGTTCCATAGCTGAAAGCTGCCCCTGCTTATCTGTACTGCCCAGAGTTGCTCCTATCTCATATAGAAGCTTTTTCTCTTCTGATGTGATGCTTTTATCTCCATCTACAGATGTTTTCCAAGCTTTAGGAAAAGGCACTCCTCTTTCGCAAAGTTCCGAAAGAGGCTTTAAAAAGCATATACCGGCAAGTTCTTTTCTTTCAGAAAGTGTCTCTGCTATCTGCTTTACAGTAAGCTCGTTCCAGCGTATCATAGAAGTTATCTCAACAAGCATTGATATATAAGCATCAAGTCTTTCACAGCGTTTTTTCAGCCTGTCCGATAATGAAAGACCAAAACCTGATACTGCAAGAAATATAAGTCCTGCTCCTATGACCCGTATCATTTCAGCATTCTCCCAAATCTTCTTATCTCCAGAACTTGCCCCGGCTGTCTGCTGTCTGAAAGCAATACACCGTATTCAAACGCTCCGTTATCAATAAGTGCTTTTATCTGCGGACGCTTCATTACTTCTTCAAAGCTTTTTCCATGAACAGATGCAAGAAGCCTCACCCCGGTATTAAGCGCCGATAAAAGAGGGACTGTTTCTTCGCTTCCGCCTATCTCATCACAAACTATTATCTGCGGTGACATTACTCTGACTGCCGTTTCTATCCCTGCTGCTTTATTAAAACGATCAAACACATCAGTAAATACACCAACATCATTCTGCGGTATACCCATATAACAGGCAGCTATCTCACTTCGTTCATCCACTATGCTGACACGATACCTTCTTCCTAAAAAATAACACAGGCTTTTTAAAAGAGTGGTCTTACCGCTCAAAGGCTCTCCTACAAGAAGCATACTTACAGGCATAAGTTCAAAAAATTGATGATAAAGGCTTTCTCCTGCCATGACTGCCTGTCCGGCTATTCTGTAATTTAAGCCATTAATGCTCTTGACATTATCTTGTTCACCTGACGCTGTACCGCTTATACCGACTCTGTTGCCGCCTTCTATCGTAATAAAACCTTTGGCTATCTCCTTTTCAAAGCTATGTATAGAATAATCGCATACCATTTTAAACGCCTCATCTATATGATGCTTTGTGCATTTTACAGCAAGCGAGATATGCTCGGTAATGCTTCCTCTCTCTGTTATAAAATAGTTCCTTCCCCTGATGCTTACACTCAAAGGCCTCCCGGCACGAAGACGTATCTCATTTATTTGCTCTGCATCAGCAGATGATGTATGCATAAGTATTTCTGATATATCATTAGGGATATATTTCAATACCTTTTTGAAATTATTTAAATTATTCATGTTCCTCTCCTTTTGTACCTCTTAACAAACCGTATCTTTTTTCTGCTGATATAATAATATGTATAAAATTTCGTTGTTAGAACTATTGATTGAAGTTGGATTTTATGATAAAATTTATATAAAGAAAACTTATATATCACGATTTGAGGAACACGCAATGAAAAAAATAACTCTTGGAATATTAGCCCATGTTGATTCAGGAAAGACTACTCTTTCCGAAGGGATACTATATAAAACAGGAAGCATACGAAAACTCGGGAGAGTAGATCACCGTGACACTTTTCTCGACACACATAAGCTTGAACGTGAGCGAGGAATAACCATATTTTCAAAACAGGCAGTTTTCACTTTCGGCGATACAGAATATACTCTTCTTGATACTCCCGGACACGCAGATCTTTCTGCCGAAACAGAAAGGACATTACAGGTCATAGACCACGCTGTACTTGTCGTAAGCGGCACAGACCCCGTACAAAGTCATACCAAAACTATATGGGAACTTTTGAAAAGATATAAAATACCAACATTCATATTTGTGAACAAGACTGATCTTCCTGATGTACACAAAGACGATGTTATGTATAAGCTCAAAAAAAGGCTTAGTGACAGCTGTGTTGATTTTACTGATGTAAACGAAAAAACCTTCGATGAGCTTTCCCTTTGCAGTGAACAGCTCATGGAGCAATACCTTGAAAACGGTGTTATTTCAGACAATACTATAAAAAACGCCATAAGCGCCCGTGATGTTTTCCCATGCTGCTTCGGCTCTGCATTAAAGCTTGAAGGCATAGATAAATTTCTCGAAGTAATAAAAGAATATGCAAAAGCTCCTGAGTATGATAAAAGCTTTGGTGCGAAGATATTCAAAATTTCTGAAGACGATCAGGGAAACCGCATGACCCATATGAAAATAACAGGCGGCTCGCTAAAAGTAAAAACACCGCTCGTTTATACGATCGGCGGAAAAGAATATTCGGAAAAAATAAATCAAATACGTATATACTCCGGCAAAAAGTATTCCGCTCCTGAAAATGCCGATGCAGGAACGGTATGTGCCGTTACAGGACTAAGTTCAGCTTATCCCGGCATGGGACTTGGCACGGAAAGTTCATCCTATCTATCTGTACTCGAACCGGTCATCGCCTACAGTGTCATACTCCCTGATGAGCTTGATGCTCATAAGGCTTTGCAAATGCTAAAAAAGCTGGAAGAAGAAGATCCAAAGCTCCATGTTGAATGGAATGAACAAAAGGAAGAAATACAGCTCAGACTAATGGGGCAGATACAGCTTGAAATATTACAGGAATTATTCAAAGAGAGATTCGGATATGATATAAGCTTTGGGGAAGGTTCAGTATCATACCGTGAAACTATATCTGAAGTCTCAGAGGGTGTCGGACATTACGAACCTCTGCGTCATTATGCCGAGGTGCATCTCCTTTTAGAACCTGGTAAACCGGGAAGCGGTATAGTCATACAAACAGACTGCCGTGAGGACAAGCTTGACAAAAACTGGCAGAATCTCATAACAACTCATTTGAAAGAAAAACAGCATCTTGGTATTCTGACCGGTTCACCGATAACGGACATAAAGATAACTTTATGCTCGGGAAAGGCTCATATAAAACATACTGAAGGCGGCGATTTCCGTCAGGCGACTTATAGAGCAGTAAGAAATGGTCTTATGTTCAATAAAAGTGTATTATTAGAACCATTCTATAAATTCAGGCTTGAACTTCCTCCGGAAGCGGTAGGACGTGCTATAAACGATATTCAGCAGATGAGCGGAAGCTTTTCCGCACCGGAGACAAAAGATGAAATTTCTGTAATAGAAGGCGAAGCTCCGGTATCGGAAATGAACGGCTATCATGCAGATGTCTTAAGTTATACAAGTGGAAAAGGACGACTTTACTGCACAGTGGACGGCTACAGACCCTGTCACAATGCTGATGAAATCATAGAAAATGCCGGATATGATCCGCTTGCAGATACTGAAAATACTCCCGATTCCGTATTTTGTTCTCATGGAAGCGGTCATATCGTCAAATGGAATGAAGTCCCCGAATATATGCATCTTCCAAGCTGTATTGAAAAGCAAGAAGACGAAACAGCACAGCCGCCCGATAAAACAGCAATAAGAAGATATCAGAACAAGCTTGCATCAGATAAAGAGCTTATGGAAATATTCGAGCGCACATACGGTCCTATAAAACAAGACAAGATAAAAGCATTCAAAAAAACTCCTAAAGAAGATGACAAAAAGTTCAAAGCTTCTCCTCTTCCGAAAGGTCCTGAATATCTGCTCGTTGATGGATATAATATATTATTTTCATGGAAAAGATTCAAAGATATAATCAACGATAATATAGACCTTGCAAGAAATATGCTCATAAATATTCTATGCAGCTACCAGGGATACAAACAATGCGAGCTTATACTTGTATTCGATGCCTACAAAGTCAAAGGCGGAACAAGACATATAGAAAAAGTATATAACATAAACGTTATATATACAAAAGAAGCTGAAACTGCTGATATGTACATAGAAAAGATCACACACGAGATAGGAAAAAAACATCGTGTCAGAGTTGCGACATCTGATAATCTCGAACAGATAATAATCCTAGGAAACGGGGCTTATCGTATATCGGCATCTGAATTTGAAAAAGAAGTCGAAATGGTAGAAAAAGCAGTAAGAGAAATTATACAATAGAGCAATATAAGACATAATTTTAATAATAGAAAGTTGTTGACTTTTCGCCTTTTTTATATTATAATATATATAGACGATTTATAAACTAACGTCCATGCAAAAATCGGACATATATACTTCGGTGCTAAAAGTTTTTTAAGTACCGCATAAAGAGCAGGAGAATATAATATGAATCAAAATACAAAAGACAGAAGAGTCAGAAAAACCAAACGGCTTTTATTGGAAGGTCTTACAGAACTAATGAAAACCAAAAGTATAAATGATATAACCGTAAAAGAACTTGCCGACAGAGTTGACATAAACCGTTCAACATTTTATCTTCACTATCAGGATATTTATGATATGATAAAGCATATCGAAGATGACATTATGAATCAGCTCAATGAAGTATTAGGTCCTATGCCTACTTCAAATGACCCTATACAAAGTGAAGAAGAAATAGAAAATATCATAAAAAGCATTTTTGAGTTTCTGTATGAAAACCGTGCGGTATGCAGAGTGCTTCTAGGTCCGAACGGTGACATAAAATTTCTGAATAAAGTACTTGATAATGTCTCTGAAAGAATAAATTTCTTTTTACGAAGCTATATGACGACCGGCTATACAAACTTTGATCTTGCACTTATAAATAAATTTTTCGTTACCGGCTGTATTGGTCTTGTAAAATACTGGCTTGAATCCGATGATGAAACATTTGAAAAAACAGATATACCTCACATGACATCTCTGTTTATGGATCTTCTGAAAAATGGACTCAGAGTAAAAATGTGATAGGATCATTTATATTATGACATTAAAATGCCGTACTTCAATAAATTTGAAGTACGGCATTGATATTTTATTCTTCATCAGTATCTATTTTATCAATATATCTTTTTCCTACAGGTCCTATCCTATAATCATCCGGTATAACATCATAATTATCATCAAAGCTTTTGCTCTCAGCAAAGAGTGGATCGTAAATATGATCTCCGATAGATGTCCATGCGTGTGAGGTATCATGACATACCGCAACATCGGTATATCCTATCTCACGGAAAAGAAATGCGAGAGCTGCCGATTCAGAAACACAGCATCCCTGATGTTCAACAAATATATCATTTGCGAATGTCATTTCCCAGCCTTCTTCTTCGTAAAGATCGCTCAGAAGACGATAACGGTTATAGTTGAATGAAAGCACCCAATTAAATAGCTTTAATCTTTTCTCCTCCATGCTGTCAGAAGGTTCTGTTTCTTCAAGCATTATCTGATGTGCAGTCATCATAGTTTCTATCTTGCTTATATCCATTTCCGACGACGCCAAAACTTTTCCGTCAGCCCCAAGCTCTATACCGTCAACTGTCTGTCCTGACTGCATTTTACCGCTTTCTCTGTCAAAATAGTAGTAATCATTATCTGACTTCTGCCAACCGGTCTGCATAGCACCGGTTTCAGAAAAGCAATAATGCTCCCCTTCAATAGTAAAAATACCGTCCTTGTAAATTCTGTTGTCAGCACCACAGCATACGATCTCATCATCAATAGTTGTCCATGTAACCTTTTGGACAGGAGCAGTCGTTACAGGTGGTAATGTATGAGTTTCTATCGGTCTGGAAGTATAAACAGATGAAAGTGTAGGCTTTGTAACAATTGTTTCTGCATAAACCGATGTACTTTTCATGGGAGATCTCTCTCCAAAGGAGTCGTTCACAGATGCTTTTTCATTATCTTTAAAGTCACAGGCAAGTCCGCCCAAAGTCATAAATGTTACGACCGGAAATAAAATGATAAATAATATTTTATTACGTTTCGTAGTTATTCCTCCAATCAGAAATATATATTTCGACATATTTCTACATAAAATCAGCGCTTGTAATTATTATAACAGAATAGTTACAATTTGTCAACGGTTTGACGACACCGTATTTAATATTTACGTATTTCACTATAATTATAGCAACAAACCGAAAATTATTTGTTGGTAAATGCAAAAACGGACATTCATTTAAGAATATCCGTTTTTGAAAATATTTATGAGCTTTGACTTATTCTCTATCTTTTTACAAAGTATTCTTCATACCAAACAAGGAATGTATAGATAGTCCAGACTTTTCTCCAGTGATCTGAATTTCCGCTAGTGTATTCATTAAAGATCGCATTTATCTCGTCTTTATTGAAAAACTTTTCTGCGATGTCACTGTTGAATAATCTTACAACATCTTTATTATAGCGTTCATCAGCAAGCCATATTCTTATAGGAACAATGAAACCAAGTTTTTTGCGGAAAGCTATCTCGTCCGGAAGTACTTTAGCCGCAGCAGTCCTGAAAGCGACTTTATTCTGTTCATCATTTACTTTGAACCTCGACGGAAGACGTGAAGCTATATCAAATATTCTTCTGTCAGTAAGTGGCATTCTTATCTCAAGTCCGCAGGCAGTACTCATCTTATCGACATTTAAGTATATATCTCCTTCGAGCCATATCTGTATATCTACATCAGACATTTTAGTAAGTGGGTCAAGACCCTCTGTTTCATCATATATATGCTTTACAAGATCTATCGGAAGATAACTTTCATCATAATTTTTGAGTATCCTCTTTTTCTCTTCCTCTTTCATGATATTAGTGTTTCCAACATAGAACGTTTTAAGATTGTCGCCGTATCTCTCAGCATTCCTGTACATATTATATCCGCCGAAGAATTCATCAGCTCCCTCGCCGGAATAACACAGTTTTGTATGCTTTGCTGTCTCACGGCAGGCTATAGCAAAAACGATAGCTGAAGCATCACCCAAAGGCTGTTACATATTATACATCACATATGGAACAATGTCAAAATACTGCTCCGGAGTAATAAGACATCTTGAATTCTTTCTGCCAAGCAAATCGGCAGTCTCTTTTGCAAGGAAAGATTCATCAAAGCGTTCATCATCATAACCACATGAATCAGACATTTCAGCATCCGACATAGCAAAAACATAAGAAGAATCAACACCGCCAGAAAGAAATGATTCGGCAGTTTCATCGTCTGTTTTAACTTCTTTCATCATGAGCTTTACTGTATCGTGTATCTCATCTGCCCACTGTTCAAGATCCTTTGTTTCATCCGGCTTAAATTCAGGCTTCCAGTAACGTTTTATACTCATACTCCCATTTTTCCATGTAAGATGACAGCCGGGCATAAGCTTTTTTACGCCTTTAAAAAATGTGTCCTCTCCTGCGACATAAGTCAGCGAAAGATATATCTGCAGCATTTTTTCATTCAGTTCTTTTTTGAATCTGCTGTCTTTTATTATACTGCTGATATTTGTGCCATAAAGAAGGCTTCCGTCTTCAGCGGTATAATAATAAAAAGGCTTTGTTCCAAACTGATCCCTGAGACAGAAAAGTTTTTCTTCCTCACTGTCCCAAAGTGCGAATGCAAACATACCATACATATGATCTGCCATATCTTCGCCCCATTTTTCATATGCCTTTACTAGTATCTCATTTTCACGTTCTTCACGGGAAAGATCATTTTTTATACCGAGTTCTGCACAAAGAGCTACATGATTTCTTATATGTCCCCTGTAATCTTTTATTTCTGTCATATACAACACCTCACTGTTTATACTATGAAAATCATATATAATATTATAACACGAAATCAGGAATATTTCAAGAAAAGATTTATTTAAATATCAAACTTTCTCATAAAAAACCGGGAGCATTGCTCCCGGCGCTGATCATTATTTCATTGATTCCATAGACTGCATTATCTTTGCCATTTTTTCTTCTGCCTTTGCAAGCTTTGCCTTTTCAGCTTCGATAAGCTTTTCGGGCGCTTTTGCCAGGAATCCCTGATTGTTAAGCTTTCCACTCAAGAAATCTATATCCTTCTGTACTTTTGCTTTTTCTTTATTAAGACGTGCGATTTCCTTTTCCTTATCAACAAGCTCTTCTAAAGGTATAAAAAGTCTTGCACTGTCAGTAACTGCTGTTACAGCATCTTCTATATCATATTTATCCGATGTTTCAATGCCTGATGCGGAAGCAAGCTTTTCAAAGAAAATGCCGCAGCTGTCAAACAATTCCTTATCAGCCGTCTCAATGAAGATCTTAGCTTTCTTCGACGGCGGAACATTCATTTCAGTTCTTCTTGTTCTTACCGCTCTTATAGCATCAATCACCTTGCCAAACTGCTCTTCTTCATGCGTAAATGAAAGCTTTTCATCATACACAGGGAAGCTTTCAAGCATTATAGGACCGCTTTCATTTGTAAGTACCTGCCATATTTCCTCGGTAATATACGGCATGAACGGGTGAAGAAGCTTTAACATACCCTGCATTACCCATACAAGTACTGCCTGAGCATCGGCTGCTGTTTTTCCTCCTTCTGAGATCCTGGGCTTTGTAAGCTCTATATACCAGTCGCAATAAACGTCCCAGATAAAGTCATATATCTTCGCTGCTGCTACTCCAAGCTCAAATTTTTCCAGATTATCATTTACTTCTTTTACAAGAGTATTAAAGCGGCTTATTACCCATTTGTCTTCTAAGCAAAGTTCAGCCGGCAATCCTTTTATCTCAAAGTCTTCCGGAAGATTCATCATGATAAATCTTGATGCGTTCCAGAGTTTATTCGCAAAGTTTCTTGCTGCCTTTACCTTGTCATCTGAATAACGCATATCGTTTCCGGGCGAATTTCCGTTTGCAAGCATAAATCTCAGGGCATCTGCGCCATACTTGTCTATAACTTCAAGAGGGTCGATTCCGTTGCCGAGCGACTTAGACATCTTTCTTCCCTGCTCGTCCCTTACAAGTCCATGTATAAGGACAGTATTGAACGGTACTTCTCCCATATGTTCAAGTCCGGAGAACATCATACGCACTACCCAGAAGAAGATTATATCATATCCGGTAACAAGAGTATTTGTAGGATAGAAATATTTAAGCTCTTCGATATTTTCAGGCCAACCGAGAGTTGAGAAAGGCCACAATGCCGAACTAAACCAAGTATCAAGAGTATCTTCGTCCTGACGCAATGCCGCTCCGCACTTAGGACAGGTGTGTACATCGTCTTTAGATACAACCATTTCACCGCACTCGTCGCAGTAGAACGCAGGGATTCGGTGTCCCCACCAAATCTGACGGGAAATACACCAGTCACGGATATTTTCAAGCCAGTTAAAGTAAATTTTATCGAATCTTTCGGGAACGAATTTAGTTTCGCCGCTCTTAACAGCTTCAATTGCAGGACCTGCAAGCGGTTCCATTTTAACGAACCATTGAGTTGAAACCTTAGGCTCGATTGTAGTTCCGCAACGGTAGCAAGTACCTACATTATGCGAGTAGTCTTCGGTTTCGATTAAAAAGCCTTGTTCTTCGAGGTCTTTAACGATAGCCTTTCTTGCTTCGTATCTGTCAAGACCTGAATACTTGCCGTAGCCTTCTACGATTTTAGCGTCGTCTGTAAGTACATCAATAACTTCAAGGTTGTGGCGTTTACCTACTTCAAAGTCATTCGGGTCGTGAGCAGGCGTAATTTTAACCGCACCTGTACCGAAATCCATTTCAACATAATCATCGGCAATAACGGGAATTTCTCTGCCAACAAGAGGAAGAATAAGCATTTTGCCGACAACATCTTTATATTTTTCGTCAGCGGGGTTTACTGCAACCGCAGTATCGCCAAGTAGTGTTTCAGGACGAGTTGTAGCAAGTTCGATATAGCCTGTACCGTCTGCATACGGATATTTAATATGCCAAAAATGTCCTGCTTGGTCTTCAAACTCAACCTCCGCATCGGATAAAGTTGTCTTACATTTAGGACACCAGTTTACCATTCTCTCGCCACGGTAAATAAGTCCCTTTTCGTAGTAGTTTACGAAAGTTTCTCTAACCGCTTTTGAACAGACTTCGTCCATAGTAAAGCGTTCTCTGTCCCAGTCGCAAGACGAGCCGAGCTTCTTTAACTGTTCAACGATTCTGCCGCCGTACTTTTCTTTCCACGCCCAAGCACGCTCCATAAAAGCATCTCTACCGATTTCTTCTTTGGTGATGCCTTCTTCACGCATAGCCGCTACGATTTTCGCTTCGGTAGCAATAGCCGCATGGTCAGTACCCGGAAGCCACAAAGCAGCATAGCCCTGCATTCTCTTATATCTTATAAGAATATCCTGCAAGGTTTCATCAAGGGCATGTCCCATGTGGAGCTGTCCTGTGATGTTCGGCGGCGGAATAACAATGGTATAAGGCTTTTTGTCGGGGTCTATTTCAGCGTGGAAATATTTATTCTCCGTCCAAAAGCTGTAGATTTTATCTTCAACCTGTTTCGGGTCATACTTTGGTTCAAGTTGTTTCCTCATAAGCCTCTCCTTTAATTTAGTTCAAATTATATTATTGCACATTGATATAAAAATGTCAAATTGAATTATTTTTAGCAATAAACCGCCAAAGCTTGTTGCGGTATTCTTCGGTAGCGTAGTCTATACCGACTCGCTTTGCGGTTGCAATACTGGGTTTAGCTCCGTCGTCTTCTATCCAAATTTCAGGGTTGCCGACAATATTCTGCCCGTTAAATCGCTTGTCAACGCCTAACTTTTTTGTAAGTTTAGCAGGTCCGTTTGCAACTTCTCCTGCTCTTATCAGCACCGCTTGGGGATTTCCTTCGCCGCCTGTTACGATATTCATAAGCCAATACATTCCATAGCAAAGATAAACATAAATAGTACCGCTCTCGTCAAATAGCACTTTCGTGCGTTTAGTCAGTCCTTTACTTGCGTGGCAAGCGGTATCTTCAACACCACGATACGCTTCGGTTTCAGCAATTCGTTCTCGTCTTTCACCGTCGGGAGTTTTTACTACGATGATTTTGCTGACAAGTTCATGAGCGACCGTCAGCACATCTCTGTCAAAAAATTCTTTATTTAGTTTCATTTTGTAGCCTCTTAAAAAGTTCAGCATCGGGAGTAACAAAAAGCGTTTTGTTGTTCGTAAAAATCACCATTCCAGGCTTTGCGCCGTTTGGCTTTTTAACGAACTTAACAAAAGTATAGTCAACGGGAACCTGCGCTGAATCTCGTGCTTTTGACTGGTAAGCCGCCACAATTGCCGCCTCTTCAATTGTAGTCATAGGGACTTCTTTGCTTTCCGCACAGATTATCACATGCGCTCCGTGAATATCGTGAGTATGCAGCCAAATGTCAGTTTTAGCGGCGGTTTTCAGCGTCAGTTTATCGTTTTGAACATTGTTTCTGCCGACTAAAATTGTAAAGCCGTCCGAAGAAATAAGTTTTATCGGCGGTAAAGGTTTTTCCTTGATTTTAGACTTTGTATTCTTGCGAACATATCCCTCTTTTTCAAGCTCCGCTCTTATTTCGGAAAGCTCGGCGGTGGTGGTAGCCCTCGTCAGCGCATCAAAAACGCTTTCGATATAGGATATTTCCTCTGTTCCTAACTTAATTTGCTCGGCGAGAAGTTTCTCGGCAGTAACCGCCTTTTTATACATAGCATAGTATTTTTGTGCGTTAGCAGACGGCGAAAGTGTTGGTTTAAGCTTAATTTTCACAGGTTTATTATTATCGTAAAAATTTTCAACCGTAGCTACTGTTTGCCCTTTTTCTATACGATACAAATTCGCACTGATTAAATCACCGTAAATTTTGTATTCGTCCTTGTTTTCGCAGTCGGCAAGCTCTTTTTTCTGATTTTCAACTCGTCTTGAAACTCTCTCGAGTGCATTAAGTACGATTTTAAGCAAATCCGCCGACTTTTGCTTCATTCGGTTTTTGTTGGATTTGTCAAGGAAGAAGCTGTCAAGCAGTTCGCTCGGCGAAGTAAATTCTCTTCGCTCGTACAAGCTTCCGTACTGATAAATCGGCACTATTGAAAAATCATAAGGCACACCTGTGCTGTCATAGAGAACAGAAAATTTCTC
>CADBQZ010000064.1 GCA_902796865.1 uncultured Ruminococcus sp.
CTGATTTCCTATAAAGCATCGCAAAAGCGGATTTGTAATTTGATATTTTTTGAAAAGGCATTCAATAAAAATAGAATTTTAAATAAAAAGGAGGATCCTTATGAAACTTGTATTTGCAGTAGTAAATGGTGATGATACTCACCGTGTAGGAAAAGCTCTTGCGGAGGGCGGATACTTTGCGACGAAGCTTGCATCGACAGGAAGCTTTTTAAGTTCCGGAAATACAACATTTATGATATGTACCGATGACGATAAGGTGCAGGGAGCGGTCGATATAATAGGCGAGAAAAGCCGTAAAAGAAAGCATCTTATCCAGTCTGCACCGTCTACCGGCATAGGTTCGAGCGCTACATTCCCGGTGGAGGTATCGGTCGGAGGCGCTACAATATTCGTAACAGATGTGGAGCGTTTTGAAAAGGTATGACAGACGAGATATTTGGAAATATTACCGCACTTGAAGCTTTTTCGTCTATGTTCAGAAGCGGACGAATACCACATTCTATCTTGATATACGGTGAAAAGGGTCTTGGAAAAAAGCTGCTCGCAAAAAGATTAGCTATGGCGCTTTTGTGTGAAAACAGGCATGACGAGACACCTTGCGGAGAATGCCGTTCGTGCAGAAATATAATGAAAAATGTTCACCCGGACGTTATCTTTCCGGAAAAGAGCGGAAAGCTCATGACTTATACTGCCGAGATTTGCCGTGAGGTATGTTCGGATTGTATCGTGCTTCCGAATGACGGCAGCGCAAAGGTCTATATATTCAGCGACTGTGACAGCATAAAGATACCGGCGCAGAATTCGCTTTTGAAAATAGTCGAAGAACCGCCCGGTCATGTATACTTTATATTCACGGCATCATCAAAAGATATATTTCTTCCGACTATAATATCAAGAGTGACCGGTATACCGGTGTGTCCGTGCAGTATTGATGAGTGTATAAGCGCACTTGTGAAGAAAGGTTACAGCGTTGAAGATGCGGAAGCAGCAGCAGATGTATTCGGCGGAAATATCGGAAAATGTATCGGATATATAGGAGACGAGGCTTTAAGAGAGGTAACAGGATTGACAAAATCGGCGGCTGATAGTATAATAAGAGGTGACGAATACGGACTTCTTAAAATACTGTCTTCTCCGTTGCTCAAAGACAGGGAAGCTATGAACGGATTTTTGGGTATGCTCTCGTGTATCATAAGAGACAGTACTGTGATAAAATTCGGCGCTGATGCAGAGCTTTCGGGGTGCAGCCGCACTCTTGCACAGAAGCTTTCTGACAAACTTTCTGTCGGCAGCGCTGAAAAGATATACCGTTCGATCGAAAGGGCGGCTTCTGATATAAAAGCCAATGTGAACCCTTCGCTCATAACGGCTGTACTTTGCGGAGAGATAATAAGCAGTTGAAAAGGTAAGGTAAAATGAAAGAAATAATAGGCGTGAGATTTAAAAAAGGCGGAAAGGTCTACTACTTTTCCCCTAAGGATATAAGCTTTTCGGACGGAGATCATGTCATCGTCGAAACATCAAGAGGCGTTGAATGCGGAGAAGTCGTTATACCCAACAGTGAGGTGAGCGATGATAAGATCGTGACACCGCTTAAAGAGATAATAAGAAAAGCTAATTATAACGACATGAAGATAGTCGAGAAAAACCACAAAAAGGAACAGGACGCATTTGATATATGCTTAAAAAAGATAGCCAACCGTGGTCTTAAAATGAATCTTATAGACGTTGAATGCACATTCGACAACAATAAGATACTCTTTTACTTCACGGCTGAAAACAGGGTCGATTTCCGTGAGCTTGTAAAGGATCTTGCAGCGGTATTCAAAACAAGGATAGAATTGAGACAGATAGGTGTCAGGGACGAAGCGAAGATACTCGGCGGACTTGGCATATGCGGCAGGGAATACTGCTGTAAAGGTTATCTGGGCGATTTCCAGCCGGTATCCATAAAAATGGCAAAGGAACAGGGTCTTTCACTTAATCCTTCAAAAATATCCGGTGCCTGCGGAAGACTTATGTGCTGTCTTAAAAATGAACAGGCGGCGTATGAGGAACTTCTTAAAATAACACCGAAGGTCGGAGCGCTCGTAAAAACTCCTGAATGCAAGGGATATGTCGAAGAGGCAAACCTTATAACAGGAAAACTCAGAGTCATGCCCGAAAAGAGCGATGTCCCGATATATGTAAGCCGTGATGACGTAAAGATCATCAAAGACCACGAGATACGTGTCAATAAAGAAGAGCTTAAAGCCTTGAAGGAACTTGAAAAGGAATAAAGATGAAGCTTTCTGATGAAGAGTATATGAAAGAAGCCCTGAAGCTTGCACAGAAGGCTTCGGATATGAGAGAAGTACCTGTAGGCGCTGTGGTCGTGAGAAAATCTGACGGAAAGATAGTCGGGAGCGGCTATAACAGGCGTGAAACAGATAAAGACCCGCTTGCTCATGCAGAGATAGCGGCTATAGCGGAGGCTTCAAAAACGCTCGGCGGATGGCGGCTCATAGACTGCGAGATATTTGTTACACTTGAACCATGCCCTATGTGCTGCGGAGCGGTTATAAATTCAAGGATAGAAAGGGTCGTTTTCGGCGCTTACGATAAGAAATCCGGCTCTGCTGTGTCTGTTATGGAGATGTTCGGATACCCGTACAATCATAAGCCGGAGCTTACCGGCGGTGTAATGGAACAGGAATGTTCAGAGATACTTAGCGGATTTTTTAAGAGACTGAGGAAAAAATAGTTTTCCTCGGTCTTTTTGTTTGCTATAAAGTTTAAAGATCCATGCTTTCAGCTGTATAAAGGGTCGCCCTCTCTTGCAGGGTGCCCCCTCTTAAAAAAAGCCCCAC
>CADBQZ010000065.1 GCA_902796865.1 uncultured Ruminococcus sp.
AAAATAACTGCTGCTATGATTGAATACATCATAAA
This sequence comes from uncultured Ruminococcus sp., assembly GCA_902796865.1. Classification (GTDB taxonomy): domain Bacteria; phylum Bacillota; class Clostridia; order Oscillospirales; family Ruminococcaceae; genus Porcipelethomonas. The sequence goes on from CADBQZ010000065.1 coordinate 36, forward strand.
ATTCTGTTACAGGAGTAACAAGCTCGCTGTATCCCCTGCTTTTAAAATTTTTATGGATCTTTTCCTCTGCCGACTGTCTTATTATACATTCGTCAAATAACAGATCCTTGGTTCCTTCCGGAGTTATCAGATCATACTTTTTCATTTATATTCTCCTTGATAGTATCATTTAGTCTCTTTTAAATAATAACATAAAAGCACAAAAACTTCAAGCTAAAAGAGAGACATCTGGCTTGTTTTAGGCAAACTGCCTAATGCGCCCATGCTTTCAAGTGCTTCTATTGTTGTTTTTGAAGCCCCGCTTTTGCTTTGCAGTTCTTCTATAGAAATATAGTCACGCTTCTGCGCGGCTTCATAAAGATTCACAGAAGCCGTCTCGCCAACGCCAGGAACAGCATTGAAAGGTATTCTTATCTTTCCGTCTTCAATAATATAATCTGTCGCATGAGAATTATATATATCCACAGGAAGAAAGCCAAAACCTCTTGACATCATCTCATTTATTATAAGAAGAAGGTCATATGTGTCCTTTTCTTTCGCTGTACGGTCATTGCCTTTTGCCCGTATCTCCTCTATCCTGCTTCTTACAAAGTCTCTGCCTTTCATTACTGTTTCTATCTCAAAATCTGCTCCTCTTGTCGTAAAGAAAGTCGAATAGAATTCCAACGGCTTATATAACTTGAACCAACCGAGCTTTATCGCCGCTATTACATATGCCGCAGCATGAGCCTTCGGGAACATATACTTGATCTTTAAACAGCTGTCTATATACCACTGCGGTACATCGTGGTCTCTTAACATCTGTATTATTTCAGGAGTAAAGCTTTTCGGTGCTTTTCCCTTTCGTGTCCATTCCATTATATTAAATGCCATTTTTGGTTCTACTCCCTTATAAAGCAGATATGTCATTATACTGTCACGGGTACCGATAACGTCCGATATAGTACACACTTTCTGATCAATAAGATCCTTCGCATTTCCAAGCCAAACGTCAGTACCATGCGAAAGTCCGGATATTTGCAAAAAGTCACTGAACTTTGTAGGCTGTGCGTCCATAAGCATCTGTATAGTAAAACTCGTTCCCATCTCAGGTATGCCGAGACTTCCGGTCTTACAATAAATATCTTCGGCAGTGACTCCAAGCACCTCACATGAAGTACACATTTTGATAACATTAGGGTCTGCTCCGGGTACGTCCTTTATCGCCATACCTGTTAGATTTTCAAGATGTTTGTAAAGAGTAGGCACAACGTGTCCCAGTTCATCAAGCTTCAATATAGTATCATGCAGCGAATGGAAGTCGAAATGAGTAGTTACTACTCCCGAATCCTCAGATTCAGCAGGATGCTGAACAGGGGTAAAATCATACACTTCATAATCGGAAGGCACAACGACCATTCCTCCCGGATGCTGTCCGGTAGTTCTTTTTACACCGGTGCATCCGATAGAAAGCCTGTTTTCTTCCGCCGGATTTGTAGATATGCCATTATCTTCAAGGTAATGCTTTACATATCCGAAAGCGGTCTTTTGCTGTACACCACTTATCGTTCCGGCTTTAAAGACATTCTTAGGTCCGAACAGTTCCTCTGTATATCTGTGAGCAAAACTTTGATATTCATTTGAGAAGTTAAGGTCTATATCAGGCGCTTTGTCGCCATCAAAGCCTAAAAATGTCTCAAACGGTATATCATGCCCGTCACGATCCATCTGCGTTCCGCATTCAGGACAGTCCTTGGGCGGAAGGTCAAATCCCGAACCGTAGCTTCCGTCTGTTATAAATTCACTGTGACGGCAATTAGGGCAGACATAGTGTGGGGCAAGCGGATTTACCTCAGAGATACCTGCCATAGATGCCACAAATGATGAACCTACCGAACCTCTCGAACCTACGAGATAACCATTCTCGACCGAATTCCATACAAGCTTTTGTGCGATTATATAAAGCACCGCAAATCCGTGTTTTATAATTGAATCAAGCTCTCTGTTAAGACGCTTTTCAACTATCTCAGGAAGCGGATCACCGTATATGCTTTCTGCTTTTTCATGAGTTATCCTGATAAGATCCTCCTGTGCTCCCGGCAGATCTGGAGTAAATGTTCCCTTTGGTATAGGACGAACAGTGCTTTCTATCATATCAGCTATCATATTGGTATTTTCAACTACTACCTCATATGCCTTTTCATCTCCGAGATACCTGAATTCCTCAAGCATTTCCTCTGTAGTACGCAGATAAAGCGGCGGTTGATTCTCAGCATCTTTAAATCCGTTTCCACTCATGAGTATCTTACGGAAAACGCTGTCTTCCATATCCATGAAATGGACATCACAAGTCGCACATACAGGTATGCCAAGCTTTTCTCCGAGCGAAACTATATATCTGTTATAATTTTCAAGTTCTTCTGTAGAGTCTACCGTACCGTTTCTTATCATGAATTCATTGTTCATGACAGGCTGTATCTCTAAGTAATCATAAAACTTAGCAAGTTCTTCTATCCTCTCGGGAGTTTTTCCGTCTATAACTGCACGGTAAAGTTCACCCGCTTCACAAGCGCTTCCATATATAAGCCCTTCGTGATACTTCAGAAGCTCCGATTTCAGCATAAGAGGCTTTTTATAGAAATGATCTATCTGACTGAATGACACCAGCTTATACAGATTTTTAAGCCCGACACTGTTTCTGACAAGTATTATCTGATGATAAGATTTGAGTTTTTTTACATCTATTTTTCTGACCTTTGTGTTTAAGTCTTCAAGACTCTTTACATCATTTTCACGTATAAGTCTTTCGGTCAGATTCATAAATATCTTTGCAAGCATCATTGCATCATCACAGGCACGGTGATGATCGAATTTTCCAAGCTTTAAATGCTTTGCGACCGTATCGAGCTTATGCTTTGCAAGCTCCGGTATCATAGCTCTGCACATTACAAGTGTATCTATCGAAGTATAATCTCTTTTTATACCATGTCTTTTGCATACAGCATCAATAAACGAATTATCAAAGTTTGCATTGTGTGCGACAGTAACAGGAGAATCACCGCAAAATTCCATAAACTTTCTTACCGCCTCTTCTTCCTTTGGTGCTCCTGAAACCATTTCATCAGTGATCCCTGTGAGTTCGGTTATCTTTTCCGGTATATGCTTTTCGGGATCGACAAAAATATTAAAGCTGTCCACAACACGAAGGTCTTTGAGCTTTACCGCACCTATCTCGGTAAGTCTGTCTTTTGAAAAATTAAATCCTGTCGTTTCAACGTCATAAATTATTATTTCATCATTTATGCTTCTGGGATCATTCCGGCTTACTATATTTATCGGATCAATATCATTTACCACATAAGCCTCACAGCCATAAATCACCTTGAAATCATCCATTCCCGAAACGGTATTCATGGCATCAGGAAACGCCTGTACAACTCCGTGATCGGTTATCGCCATAGCCTTATGTCCCCATGAATGGGCACGTTTTATAAGAGCTGATGCTTCGGTAACAGCGTCCATAGCCGACATATTGGTATGCAGATGAAGCTCGACACGCTTTTTTGGTGCATTATCCATTCGCTGTTTTTTCTTGACTGAAACTATAGAATACGGCTTTATCGTTATATCTCTTGCATATTCGTTATAGCTTATCTCGCCGTATATTATAAACGTCTTTCCTTTTTTAAGCTCACCTACCGGAAAATCGTCCTTTCTCGGGTCATAGAAAAAACTCATAAGCACTGAACGTGTATAATCAGTAATGTAATATGTATATATTTCTTTGCCTGTTTTGGTGGTACGCATATCGCTTACATCAAAAATATCAGCCATGACAGTAACCTTGCTGCCAAGCTGTTCACAGGCTTCGGCTATACTTATAGGCGACTGACGGATATTTTTGCCCATTATCACTTCTGCCGAATCGGGTATTATATCTATCGTTGTCTTTATGCCGGAAATATCTGCTGATACAGGTTTTGACGGCTTTTTCTCCACCGCATATGAAGACTCCGAAACATTTCTTATAACTTCAACAGGGGCAGCTTTTACAGGTTCCGGAGCTGTTTTTTCTCTTTGTTCAGGCTTCGGAAGTGATGCTTCTATCTTTTCCATCTGTTTTTCATGCTCAAAAGCATCAACGGAAAGTTCTCCTTCAAGCTTTACTGTTATATCTATCCCAAATTCACTCTTTATAAGCTTTGAAAACTCTCCCGGAAAATCCGCCTTTATAAGCATATCATATCCGCCGTTTTTCAGACCGATAGTAATAATACTGTTTTCAAAGCTTACATCTGCACCGTCAAGAAAGCCGTTTACTACTGAAAGCCGTCTTTTGAGTTTTGATATAACCTCCGGATAGTATTCCATAGTAAACATACTTTTATCATAAGAACAATATACCGTAACTCTTTCGAGTTCAAAATACTGTTCCATACTCTTTTCAAAGCTTAAAATGTCATCATATTTTATAAGACTATTAGGTTTTATGTAAAGCCTGAGCCTTGTAAGAGCACGGTCATGTGTGATCTTTGAAATTATGCTGTTATTTATACTTTCAGGTATATTCAAAGAATATTCACTTAAAAGATCACCCGTTTTAATCTCAGCCATTTTTCTCTCCGTTTCAGAGTTTTTCTATCTCCTTCATAAGCTCAGGCACAATATCTTCTTCTGATATTTTCCTGAGCACCTCGCCTTTTTTGAATAGCACCGCACACTTATCACCGCCGGCAATACCGATATCTGCTTCTCTTGCTTCTCCGGGACCGTTCACAACGCAGCCCATAACTGCGACCTTTATGTTCTTATCAATATCCTTTACAGCTTCTTCAACAAGATGCGCTGCCTTTACAAGATCTATCCTTGTTCTTCCACAGGTAGGACAAGATACTATCTCCACACCGCTTCCCATGCCAACAGCCTTTAATATATCCTTTGCAGCATATATCTCGCTCACCGGGTCGCCTGTAAGTGATACTCTTATCGTTTCGCCTATCCCATCACATAAAAGAGAGCCTATGCCTGCGGCAGACTTGATAATACCCATGCGCTCTGTTCCGGCTTCGGTAACCCCCAGATGCAAAGGATAACTGCACTTCTTTGCAGCAAGTCTGTAGCAGTCTATCATATTCTTTACATTTGAAGATTTGATCGAGATAACTATATCATCAAAATCGAATCTTTCCAGAAGTTCTGCATGGTAAAGTGCGCTCTCGACCAGTGCTTCCGCAGTAGGCGCGCCATATTTTGCAAGTATCTCTTTTTCAAGTGAACCGGAATTTACCCCTATCCTTATCGGTATGCCTTTCGCTTTGCAGACATCTGCAACTTTTTTCACATTTTCCGTGTCGCCGATATTTCCCGGATTTATCCTTATCTTATCTATGCCGGCATCAGCAGCAGCAAGCGCCAGACGATAGTCAAAATGAATATCCGCTACAAGCGGTATGCTCACCTTTTCTTTTATTGCCGGGATAAGTTTTACAGCTTCCATATCCGGGATAGCTGCTCTTACTATATCACAGCCGGCATCTTCCAACTGTTTTGCCTGACGTACACTTCCTTCTATATCATCAGAACGAGTGTTGAGCATCGACTGTATATATATCTTTCCGCTTCCTAAAACACAATTTCCTATCTTTACCTTTTTAACATTTCTCATATACTGCACCTTACCCTATAAGCTTTGTAATATCACTGAACGTGATCGCAATTATTAACAGCATTACAAGTCCAAGTCCTATCAGATTTACTATTCCCTGATGCTCCGGCTTTATCGGTTTGCGTCTTATAGCCTCTATCAAAAGGAAAAGGATCTGTCCGCCGTCAAGTCCCGGAATAGGAAGAAGATTCATTATTCCGAGGTTTACCGTTATAAACATAGTAAGATTTATTATCGACATTATAGATTCTTTTGCTGTCTCTCCAGAAGAAGCCGCTTTGCCTATCTCTGTTACTACTCCGATAGGTCCTGACATATCCTTGAAGCTGTATTTGCCGGAAATAAGATCGCCCAGTGAGATCCATATAAGTCTTGCGGTAGAAATAGTATTCTTGAAAGAATAGGATAAAACATTTGCAATATTCTTTTCTTCGCCCTGTATATAGAAATCTATATTTCTATCAGTTACGCTGTCATGAAATTCCACATTATGAAGCTTTATATCTTCATCATTTCTTTCGACTTCGACATCAAATTCTTTGCTGTCTCCGGTCATAAGCTGATAACTGAGATCACTTGTCGTAAATATCCTCATGCCATTAATTTTCTTTATCTCATCGCCTACACAAAGACCATGTTCAGCGCTTGCAGCGCAGATAGTTTTATCCGTATCAGATACCGTATGAAAATCTTTAATAACAGTCGTAGGAACGAGCTTTAGCATACAGGTTATCACAACAGCCAATATAAATCCTAAAAAAACATTCATAAACGGTCCGGCTGCAAGAATAATAAATCTCTGCCAGCGTGGTTTATTTTTAAGTGACCTTTCGCTGTCGTCAAATGCTTCACTTGTTTCATGCTTTGTTATAGCATCGGTATCCTCTCCTGCCATAGCACAAAATCCACCCAGTGGAAAAACTCTTATGGAGTATTCCGTCTCGCCGATAGTTTTGCCTATAAGCTTAGGACCCATTCCTACCGCAAATTTCAGTACCTTGACATTAAAAAGTTTTGCGGCAATAAAATGTCCAAACTCATGGAAAAATATAATGAACCCGAAAATCAGTATTGCAAGGATATATTTCAACATAAATACCTCCGTTTATCAGATCAGATGTTTTCGTCTGCATATTCTCTTGCGAGTTTATCCCACTTTTTCACATCTTCATATGAGTTTATCTCGTTATACTCAAAACGCTCAAGCGCCCCTGACACTATCCTTCCTATATCGGTGAACTTTATCCTTCCATTTAAGAAATATCCTACCGCCTGTTCATTTGCTCCGTTTACTATGCAAGGATATGCGCCGCCTCTTTTTATCGCTTCTATTGCTGCTGAAAGACAGCAGAATGTCTCCATATCAGGTCTTTCAAAGGTAAGTGTACCATAATCTGCAAGGCTCAGCGGCTTACAGTCACATTCATATCTCTCAGGATACAAAAGCGCATACTGTATCGGTATCTTCATATCAGGACATCCCAGCTGTGCTATCACTGAATTATCAGCATATTCTACCGCAGAATGGATAACACTCTGACGATGAACGATTATTTCTATCTGTTCCGGTTTGAGATCAAAAAGCCATTTTGCTTCGATAAATTCAAGCCCCTTGTTCATAAGTGTCGCAGAGTCTATCGTTATCTTGCTTCCCATGCTCCAGTTAGGATGCGCTAGTGCCTGTTCTACAGTGACATTTTCAAGCTCGCTTAAAGTCTTTCCAAAAAAAGGTCCTCCCGATGCAGTAAGTATGATCTTTTTGAGCTGACTTCTTTTGTTTCCTCTGAGACATTGGAATATAGCTGAATGCTCACTGTCTATCGGATAGATATTCACATTCTTTTCAGCAGCTTTTTTCATTACAAGCTCTCCGCCCGCAACAAGTGTCTCCTTATTAGCAAGAGCTATATCTTTGCCGTTTTCTATCGCAGTAAGAGTCGGAAGAAGTCCGACCATGCCAACAACAGAATTAAGCAGCGTTCCGCTTTCTTTAAGAGAAGCAATAAGGCACAGACCTTCATCTCCGGTAACTACCTTTACACCATAAGAAGAAACAAGCTTTTCCAGAGCGCTTTTATGCTCCTCGTTATAGATACAGGCTATCTTAGCTCCTGTATCTATGCACTGCTCTGCAAGCAATTTATAATTGTTCAAAGCCGCAAGTGCATATATCTCTATGCCGTGTTTTTTTGCAACATCAATAGACTGTGTACCTATAGAACCTGTAGAACCTAAAACAGAGATCAATTTTTCCATATCATCTCATATCCTTTCAAAAGCAGAACGTTTCATAAAAACGGGGCTTTTCAAGCCCCGTTTTGTATACTCAATAGAAAATGTCGATAACGGTCGTAAATACAAACATAAACGGAGCTGTAAAAACAACACTGTCAAAACGATCCATAAATCCGCCGTGTCCCGGCATTATGTTTCCGTAATCCTTTATGCCGAACTTTCTCTTCACAACTGATGCAGAAAGGTCACCAAGCGTACCTATCACTGCCATAAGCATTCCGAGAATGAACACTGAGAAATAGTTTGCACGAACCTTTGTATCATAATAACCTTCCATGATCTTAGTATATATAAAGCTAATAAGTATAAACAAAAAGCCTGTTATAAGTATACCGCCGATCAGTCCTTCTATTGTTTTTTTAGGACTTATCTCCGGACAAAGCTTGTTTTTACCCATAAATGTTCCGACAAAATATGCCCCTGAATCAGCGAGCCATGCTCCGCAAAGTCCCATTATAAGATAAATAAGTCCGTTTGTAGGATCAGATTTATGTATAATTATAAGCGTACTCATAGCGTTTGTGATAAGTACAGAAACTGCAAGTATAAAGAATATCTTTTCAAGACTTACCGTTTTATGCTTTAAAAGCATACCGCCGAAAATACATATCACATATAAAAATGTTATAAGAAAGCTGAATTTCGTTGCTGCCCAAAACGGTAAAAGAAAGGCATATAAAAGTGACGGTATAAATGCGATAGGCATATTTTCGCATTTGCCTGCTTTTAATACTTCATAGACCATTCCTGTCGTTATAAGTCCCAGCGCTATATTCAAAACGATAGTATTATGAAAAAATAATACTACAGCCGCTATAACTATACCTACCGCTGCTGATACGATCCTTACTGCCATAGATCAAACACCTCCGAATCTTCTTGAACGGCTGTTGAATTCCACGATAGCATCATCAAGATCACGAGGCGAAAAATCCGGCCAGAGAATATCCGTGAAATAAAATTCAGCATATGCAGACTGCCAGATAAGGAAATTCGAGATCCTCTCCTCGCCGCTCGGTCTTATCATAAGATCAACATCCGGGACATCAAGAGTATAAAGATATTGTCCGAACAGATCTTCCGTTATATCTTCCGGTTCTATCTCTCCGTTTTTCACACGCTCCGAGAGCTGTTTTGCAGCGTGTACTATATCATCACGTCCGCCGTAGTTTATCGCAAGGAGCATCGTCATCTCACGTCTGTCTTTTGTTTCCTCTTCAAGATCGTTCATCTTTTTCTGAAGATCGTCATCAAAGATAGTCTTATCGCCCAAAAAAAGCATTCGTGTACCTTCACCAAGATAATTACGCACGTCAACTATATACTCTCTGAAAAGTTCGATTATTGCATCGACCTCGTCCTTAGGACGTTTCCAGTTTTCCGTTGAGAAAGCATAGAAGGATATATTCTTTACACCTATATCCTTACAGTATCTTGCTATCTTTTTGAAAGTCTTTGCGCCCTCTCTGTGTCCGAACTTTCTCGGAAGAGCACGTTTTTTTGCCCATCTTCCGTTTCCGTCCATTATAAATGCGATATGCTCAGGTATATTCTGTGGAAGCTGTTCACTGCTTTTTTTATTTTTTCTGAATAATGCCATTTTAATCCTTCCCGGATCAGATGCTCATGACCTCTTTTTCCTTTTCGGAAACAAGAGAATCTATATTTTTACAGAACTTGTCTGTGAGCTTCTGTGTCTCATTTTCGAGATCCTTCTGATCGTCTTCAGTTATCTCGCCGTCTTTTTTCATCTTCTTTATATCGTCAATAGCATCACGCCTGATAGCTCTTACAGCGACCTTTGTTTCCTCGCCCATCTTCTTTATTTCCTTGCAAAGCTCTTTACGCTTTTCCTCGGTAGGCTGTGGAAATACAAGTCTTATAACTTTACCGTCATTTGTCGGTGTTATTCCTATGTCAGATGTGAGAAGTGCCTTTTCTATAGCCTTTAATGTTGAAACATCCCACGGCTGTATAAGAAGTATCCTTGATTCGGATACGGATACAGCTGCCATCTGATTTATAGGTGTAGGCACACCATAATAATCTACCATAACTTTATCAAGTATAGAAGGATTAGCCCTTCCTGCTCTTACCGCAGCAAATTCGCCAACAAGTCTGTCTACCGACTTGTTCATTTTACTTTCAGCCTTTTTGATCCTTTCGTTCATTACTTATTCCTCCTCAATTATTGTTCCGATGGATGCACCCATAGCTGCATCATATATATTGTCCGGTCTGCTCAGATCAAAAACAAGCATCTTCATTCCGTTGTCACGGCACATAGTTGCAGCTGTACTGTCCATTACACCGAGTTCATCGTTTAATACATCGCTGAATGTAAGGCGCTCAAATTTAACAGCATCGCTGAATTTATGCGGATCCTTGTTGTAAACACCATCTACCATAGTAGCTTTGAAGAAAATATCTGCATCTGTTTCAACAGCTCTCAATGCCGCAGCAGTATCGGTCGAGAAGAAAGGATTTCCCGTGCCGCAGCCGAATATTACTATCCTGCCTTTTTTCATATGTGCCAAAGCTTTATTTCTTATATAAGGCTCTGCGACCTGCTGCATAGTTATAGCTGTCTGTACTCTTACGTTCATATCAAGCGACTCGAGTACATCAGCGATAGCAAGAGCATTTATAGTTGTCGCAAGCATTCCCATATGGTCTGCTCTTGTTCTGTCCATGCCTCCGCTTGAACGTCCTCTCCAGAAGTTTCCGCCGCCTACGACTATTCCTATCTGCACTCCTGCTTCAGCACACTTTTTGATGCTTTTACAGATCTCGGTTATGACACTGTAATCAAGACCAAATTTCTTTTCTCCGGCAAGCGCTTCGCCGGAAAGCTTTAACAATATTCTTTTATATCCGGTACCCATTTTTCACCTCAGAATTTATTTTTTAACTTAAATATGTTTATAATACCAAAAGCTCTGAATGATCTTTCGGTAACACCCATATTCTATTTTACACTAAAATCATTATATTGTAAAGGGTATTTTAATAAATTCCCGAAAATTATCACATTTATGATTTGTAAGATGATATATTCACAATTATTTTGACTTAAAATGCTATTGCATTTGAAAGCATAACGTGTTATAATATCCTCATAGAGGAGGTAACAGTATGCCTGTTGTTTATAAATTTGAAAGGACCGCAAATTATTATGAGACCGACAGAATGGACGTTGTACATCACTCTAACTATATCAGATGGTTCGAGGAAGCACGAGTAGAGTTCATGAAGGCTGCCGGCTGTCCATATGATAAAATGGAGCAAAACGGCATCATGATGCCTGTTCTCGAAGTAAACTGTACATATAAGAATTCTGTAAGATTCGGTGAAACGGTAATAATCCATACACATATAAGCAAATTCAACGGATTCAAAACAGAAGTAAGCTATGAAGTATACGGAAAGGATAACGGAGAACTAAAAGCCTGCGGTTCAAGTACGCACTGTTTTTCAAACACTTCATTGAAACCTGTACGCATAAAAAACACCGCTCCGGAGATATACGATAAGTTCAAAAATGCTCTGGAAGGAACAGATATTATCTGATATATAATAATAAGCCCCTGAACAGTTCACAAATCTGACTGCTCAGGGGTATTTTATATCTATTGCCTATATCACAAGCGTTAAGTTATTGAGTCCGAGTGAATTGACATACCTTGCATCTTTTACTATCATCATTATCATTCGCAAACCGATATGTTCTGTCGGATTATCATTTTGATGAAGTTCAAGAAACTTTACAGGATCAAAATAACGGCAGTTGTCTCTGAATCTCAGTATGGTCTCTTCTTTTTTTATCACCATGCGAATGTCCATACTGTGTTCTTTTTCTTCATTTGCCATGCCATGCTTAACAACATTGCCTGCCAATTCTTCGATACAAAGTGCTATTATTTTACTGCTTCGATCATCACAGCCGGACTCACGGCAGGCGTGTTCTGCCTGTGCTGAAGCAGCTGAAACATCTTCGGAATTCGCAACTGAAAATTCAAAACAGAATGCGTCCTCTGTGCCAAAATTTTCTGGCAGAAGAGAAAAGCTTTCGGCATTTAAAGCCGGCTTTTTATTTATTACTGTTACAATAATCGCTATCATAGTAAGTGCCAGTATCTCGCCGCAGAGAAATGAGAGCCAGACACCGTTTACTTTCATAAAGCTGCTGAGTACAAAAGCCGAAGCTGCCGGAAAAACAAGATTCTGTGCAATTGATATAGTACAGGTGAATCTTGTATGATCTATGCCCTGATAGTAATTTTTGAAGCAAGTATTGAATGCACACGGCACCAGCGACAGAACAAAAAA
>CADBQZ010000066.1 GCA_902796865.1 uncultured Ruminococcus sp.
AAAAAAAAAAAAAAAAAACCGGTGATAGTTTTGTGAAATTTAAGTGAAATTATGTTTTATAAATTTCGTATTTCTTAATAGAACTTGTTTCTTTATTCCATATCAAGTACAAGCTGTTTGATTTTCAAATTTATAAGGGAACGCTCTCTCTTACAGAGCGCCCTAAGGCTTCAAGAATTTCGCCCTCTGCGGAGGGCGACAGGGACGCTGTCCCTTGACCCTGCAAGCTTTTGAAAAAGCTTGACCAAAACTTTTAAATTTAAATTCTTTAGTTTTTAAATAAATGCAGGTGCTATACAAATAGCACCTGCAATATAAAATATCAATTTTCAAACACATCTGCCATAGCAACATAGTCGAAATCGTCTGCTGCCTGTTTGAGCGCCTTACAGCGTTCCTGTTCACTTTCAGGAACAATATGTGAGTTAAGCTCTGCAACAATATCATCGGCATCGTTGAACTCGAAAGCATCGAGCGCTTTTTTGATCTTTTCATATGCTGCCTGAACTTCTTCCATAGTCATAGGCGTAAGATCACCGGAATCAGAGTTACTCTCCACAAGCGGCGAAAGCTTTTCTTCAAGATTTCTGAACGATATAAGGAAATCTTCTATCCTGCTGTCGATAAAAGCCTTGTCGCCGTCATCACCGGCAGTTTCAAGTTCCTGTGCACGGTCACCAAGTTCTGTACCGCCTATTGAACGTGTCGAACTCTTTAGTGCATGGACTTTTATGGTAAACGACCTGAGATCACCGCTCCAGTAGAATTTCTCTATATCCGAAACTATTCCCCCTAAATCCCCGGCGTATGTCTTCAAGACTTCCATATACATTTCCTCATTGCCAAGATATTTAAGTCCCGAAGCAACATTTATTTCTTTGATCTCTGTTACGAAGTCGGGTATGATCTTTTCTTCCACCGGCTCAGGCGTTATATCCTTTTCCTCGGCAGAAGTCTCCACGACTGCATTATTTACCGCATTTTCATCATACGGCTTGAAAAGCTCTTTCGGGAGATAATTTTCAATAGTTTCCTCAAGCTTATCCGGGTCGATAGGCTTTGTGAGATAATCGTCGAAACCTGCTTCGATATACTGCTGTCTTGCACCAGAAAGAGCATTCGCAGTAAGGCATATCACCGGTGTATCATGATTGAGATCAGTTTCAGAAGCTCTCATGTCATGAAGCGTCTCAACACCGTCCTTATTCGGCATTCTATGGTCTAAGAAGATTATATCATACTTTTTCTGCTGTGTGAGTTCAAGACATCTCTGTCCGCTGTCAGCAGTATCTATCTTCATCTTAGTTTTCTTTAAAAGACTAACAAATACTGTAAGGTTCATTGACGTATCATCAACGACCAGAACATGAGCGTCCGGAGCGATAAACTTCTCGTGATATTTTTTAGCGCCGAGACTTGAATTTCTATACGACTTTTCAAAGTCACCTATCGGTTCGTCTTTCACAATGCCCTGCTTGACTGTAAAGCCGAATGTTGAACCTTCACCGTATACACTTTCTACATCGAGCTTACTTCCCATCATTGAAAGCAGGCTCTGGGTTATGTTCATGCCAAGTCCCGTACCCTCGATATTTCTGTTACGTTTTTCTTCGATACGCTCGAATGCCGAGAACAGCTTTTTCATATCCTCCGGCTTGATTCCGATACCTGTATCAGATATCTTAACGGTAAGCATGAGCGACTTGTCATCATCATTGCGCTCGCCTCTTACTGTCATAGTAACAGAACCTTTTTCTGTATACTTAGCAGCATTCGTAAGTATATTCGTGATGACCTGTTTTATTCTTACTTCGTCGCCGTGTATTATAACAGGGATATCAGGCGAAACATCAACGATGAATTTAAGACCCTTGCTCTCTATCCTGTTCCTTATCATGTTGACAAGATCATTGAGCGCTGAGGATAAATCATAATCGACTTCGATAATATCAAGCTTTCCTGCTTCTATCTTAGAGAAGTCAAGGATATCATTGACGATACCTAAAAGTGTATTTGACGATACTTTAGCGTTCTGAGCGTACATTATGATATTTTCATCTTCACACTCACGAAGTATCATCTCGTTCATGCCTATTATCGAGTTGATAGGCGTTCTTATCTCATGCGACATATTTGAAAGGAATGATGACTTTGCCTTATTTGCATCGTCAGCCTCTATTCTATCCTGTTCAAGTTTTAACATTACTCTCTTTTCAGAGTCGATATTTTCAAGCGACCAGAGGATATTTTTTATCTTTCCTTTTGAATCACGCTTTAAAACTACAAAACGTCCTCGTACCCATATATCGCCGTAGCTTAAGTATTCTACTGTAATAGTATTCGTATCCTTCATACGTTCGTCTATCGTATCGAAGTTTACAAAGTCTATCGCAAGCTGCTTTGATGGACTTTCCGGAAGTCCCTGCATTATGCCTAAGAATATCTGAGCCATATTGTTTTTGCACATCTTAACTGCTCTTGCAACGCCCGGATGCACATTCTTTATCTCTTTGACAACACAATTCGATACAATATCAAGTTCAACTATCGACATATAAATATCTGAAAGCGCCATTATCCTGTTTGTTGCATCAAGCATATCACGCTTTTCCTTGTCGATTATCTCTATCGTCCAAAGTACCCTTACTGCTTTTCCGTTTTCGTCCCTGTTTTCTACTATAAAGCGTCCACGGCAGTAAATATTAGTAATAGCAAGAAATTCTTCTGTAATAGTAGTAGACATACCTATACGGTCTGCCAGTGTATCCATGTCAGAGAATGCAAGCATCTTTTCGACATCATTTTCAGATACAAGATTTGTCATAATATTATGAAGATGTTTTGCAGCAGATGTTATACCATCCTTCAGATTTTCCTGCAAAAGCTTGTTATTGCACCATATATCTTCAAATGTGTCATTGATAAGATCTATACTATGCATCGCAACGAATATCGAAGCGGCAGAATTAAGCTTGCTCCTTACGGATTCACGCTCCTGTTCGAGCTTCATGAGCTTTTTCTTTTCCTTGTCGATTATCTCGACCACCCATGCTAATCTCATGATATTGCCGGTACTGTCACGTTCTTCAACGATAAATCTTCCTCTTGCATATCCAAATGCCAATCCTAAGAACTCATGCGTTATAGTATTGGTATTTTTCATACGTTCATTTATAGTATCAAGATCTACAAATTCAACTATAGCATCTCTGTCCTGCTCGGCGGTCGCCAGCCTCATAGTTTCTTTAATGCGTTCTGTATCATTCTTATAAGGTCTGAAAGCTATATTATGTACTTTATCGGAAATACACTTGATCTCTTCAAATGTACCATTCACCAGATCAAAACTATAAACCGAGCTGTAAATATTTGCAAGTGAACGGAATCTTATTCCGCTAAGTGTTGCTTCTTTGTTTTTCTTTATCATATGATTTATGAGTATATACAGCATAAATATAGCAATGATAAATGCTATGATTTCCATTCCGAGTACACTCATATGTATGCTAAATGTATGATCATTATTTACTGCACTTACAGCATACCAACCGCCGTACAGATGCCTGAAATAAAGGATATAGCTATCTCCGTCATATATCTTTTCACAGCTGAAATTTTCCTGTCCTTCATACCGGCTCATGTCTATGCCGTTAAGAAAGGCACCGCTTTTATACGCATTTGTATTGACTAATTCCGGCTTTGAAGCAGCTGCTATATTTCCGCTTTCTGAAACGATAAAAGAAACATATTCGTACCTGATCTCATTTTTAACATAATACTTGTCTTCGTCCGCATCGTTTGCGATATTTCCGGTATTCACGTCATATCTGTTTGCAAGCTTATGCTTTATTGCTTCAAGACCTATATCAATAGCAACAACCGTTTCTTTATCTATCAAAAGCTTTGACAAAGTCATTATGACCTTGCCGGTCTTTGCATCTTTATAGTTAGTTATTGCTGTTTCTCCGTCTTTTTTTATGGCTTCTTTGTACCACAAACGCTCCTTTATATTATAATCCGAAGGCGGTACCCAGCCGTCACCATTTATAAGGTTTCCATTATAATAACAGTAGATAGCATCAAATTCACCGTAAAGAGTTTTATTGTACGCTTTTGAAAGCTCTTCCATATACGACTTCATATTATCTATTGTTGTGTTATGTTCGATACACCGTTCAATAGTATATCCCGAATAGTTCAGAGCATTATCGCACAAAGACATAAAATCATAGAAGTCTTCGGAAACGTGGAAAGCTTCCAACTCGCCGCTTACTTCCGCTTTTCTGCTCGAAGTGCCTATGATAAATATGTAATTGATAATAATAAGTCCTGCAAAAAGACAGAATGCTACCAAAAAAGCTACTATATATTTGAACCCGATATTTTTTAGAAGAGAAAATCGTTCTTTCTTCTTATTTTCCATAAGCTGACCTTTCTTGTGATAAATATATATTCACATCTTTTATGATGTTACATTTCACCAATATTATTATATCACAAAAAATTTATAATTTCAATAGTTTCCTTTTATATTTATCAGTTTTGTCAGTATATTTCACATTCATTTATACACTTTTTCAAAAAAAAAAAAAAAATAACTTAAAAAAATAGAACCGGTAGTTTTTATAACTACCGGTCCTGAAAACTAAATATTTATTCTTCTTCCTCGTCCGAATCGTCATCTAAAAAATCAAATTCAAGATTTTCTCCGCAGTTCGGACATTCGATAGAACCCTCATCGAGCATACTCTCGTCAAGAACTACCCTTTCATCACAGACAGGACAGCAAACCTCATAGAGTTCTTCGTCATCGTCGAGATCATAATCTTCAAAATCATAATCATCATCGTCGTCGTCGTCACAACAATCATGACCGTGATGACAATCACATTCGTAAATATCTTCTTCAACTGCACCCAGATCCTCATCAATGACATCACAAAGCTCTGTAAGCTCATAGATCTGTGCCTGAAGATCGTCGATGCTGTCGGTCATTTCCTTCATGACCTCTGTCATCTGAACAAGAAGTTTTCCTTCTTTAGTGCTTGTGTCTATATCAAGCCCATCAAGAAGTCCCTGTAAATAAGACATTTTTTCTCCAAGTTCCATAATGCCTGATCCTCCTTTGTCTGAATGTAAATACTAAAGTATATACCGCAAAGTCATTTAGCATGACCTGCTGTTCTATGCAAAACTTATGCTCTTTCCATGTATTCGCCTGTTCTTGTATCAATACGGATCTTATCGCCCTGATTGATGAACAGAGGAACTCTTACTTCTGCACCTGTTTCGAGTGTAGCCGGCTTTGTAGCGTTTGTTGCTGTATCGCCCTTGATGCCAGGCTCTGTCTCAGTGATCTCAAGTTCTACGAATGTAGGCGGCTCAACTGCAAATACCTTGCCCTTGTAAGAACAGATCTTACATATCATTTCTTCCTTAACGAACTTGAAATTATCGCCTAATATCTCTTCACCGATAGGTTCCTGTTCATATGTTTCCATATCCATGAAGTAATAAAGCTGTCCGTCATTGTATGAATACTGCATATCCTTTCTTTCAACGAAAGCAGTAGGATATTTATCTGTAGGGTTGAATGAACGCTCTACAACTGCGCCTGTGATAACATTTTTGAATTTTGTTCTTACAAATGCAGCGCCTTTACCCGGTTTAACGTGCTGGAATTCGACAACCTGAACAACGTTTCCGTCCAGCTCGAATGTAACACCGTTTCTGAAATCGCCTGCTGAAATCATAAAATACCTCCAAGTATAATCATAAAGTCATATTATAGCGGATATCTTCGATCCACTACATCTTAATAAATCCTTATTAAGCTATCATAGTAATATTATACTACAGTTTCGTATATTTTTCAATACCCTTTTATAAAATTATCAGATTTTTAGAGCATTTTGTCAAATTACGGCATGAATTTTCGGTAACAACAACAAAATCCTCTATTCTTACACCGAATTTGCCAGGGATATATATCCCTGGTTCTACAGTAACGACCATATTTTTTCCGAAAACCGTCTTTGATCTGGACGATGCGTTCGGATATTCATGTATCTCCATTCCGACACCGTGTCCCAGAGAATGTCCGAAAGCTTCACCATAGCCTTTATCGGTTATATAATCCCTCGCTATCGCATCAAGCTCCATGCCTGTTATCCCACTTCTGACGCTTTTTATAGCTTTTTCCTGCGCTTCAAGAACTATATTATAAACTTTTTTCATTTCGTCTGTCGGCTGTCCTACACATACAGTCCTGGTCATATCGCTGTGATAGCCTTCAAAAACCGCACCAAAATCCATAAGCACAAACTCGCCGTCCTGTATCTTTTTGTCAGACGGAACACCATGAGGCATCGACGTATTGGTACCAGAAAGTACGATAGTTTCAAAAGAAAGTGCTTCTGCACCGCCGTGAAGCATAAATTCATTGAGCTTTAGCGCAAGCTCTCTTTCCGAAATGCCCGGCTTTATGTATCCTAGAAGCTTATCAAAAGCTTTTTCAGCTATTTCCTGCGCTTTCTGTATCTTTTCTATCTCATCTTCGGTCTTTGTGGTACGAAGATCATATATTGCCTTGCTGAGTTCATCAGTCGTGATAAATTCAATATCCGGAAGCTTCGTGCGGAACATATTAAGTCTGCTTACGGTCATATCCATAGACTCGACAGCAAGCGTTTTTGCACCGTGCTTTTCCATAAGCTCCATTATCTGCTTATCGGTAGTTCCGCTTCCCTGTTCGAGTACTTCACAGTTTTTGACTATATCTCTCGCCTTTTCGATATATCTGAAATCTATGATAAGATACGCCTTTTCCGGAAATATCAGCACAAGTCCTGCTGATGACTTCATGCCTGTAAAATATCTTCTGTTTATATCAGAGGTTATAATAAGTGCATCGGCATCTTTCGGGAATGTAAGTCTTTTTATGTTATCCACAATAATTCACCAACGCTTCCATTGCAAGAAAATACGAGCCGAATCCAAGACCTGATATGCTGCCTTTGCATACAGGAGCGATAACTGATGTCTTTCTGAAATCTTCTCTTGCAAATACATTGCTTATATGTACCTCGATCACAGGTATCTTTATCGCAGCTATAGCATCACGTACAGCATAGCTGTAATGTGTAAAAGCACCTGCGTTCAGCACTATACCGTCAAATTCCGTCCTCGCCGAATGAAGCTTATCTATCATAGCTCCTTCATGATTAGACTGAAAGACCTCGCACTTTACAGAAAGCTCATCAGCCTTATCCATAAGCTTTTCGCAAAGTGTCTCATAATTGTCTCCGCCATATATCCCCGGCTCACGCTCGCCCAGAAGATTTAAGTTCGGACCGTTTATAACAAGTATCTTTTTCATTTCATGTTTCCTTTCATATAAAGCTTTCATATGCTTTTTTCATCAAGGCTGCATCTTCCGCCTGAGTACCGGCGCTTTCACATATAAATACAGGTTCAAGCTGCCTTTTTGCTATAAGCTCCATAAGCGGTTCATACTCCGGACCGTATTCATCATCTTCAAAAGTAAGATGCTTTTTCTCACCGCCCGGATCGGTATACATTATTTTTGAAAAGTGACTGTGAAATATCTTCAGTCTGTCAGAGCCAAGCCTGTCCCCGATACGGTCAAGTATAGCCGCATAATCATCTTTGTTCTTTATACCGCCGAATGTTCTTGCATTAAGATGTCCGAAATCTATGCATGGCAAAAACGTATCATCGAGTCTGCAAAGTTCCAGTACTTCCTCAAGATCACCAAGCTGATTCGTTTTTCCCATAGTCTCAGGACAGAAATGTATCGACTCATACCCCTGTTCTATCGCCTGCTGTCTTGCTCTTGTAATAGTGTCCTTTGCAAGCTCCAATGCGTGTTCTCTTGTTATCTTTGCACATGAACCGCTGTGTATCACTATCCTGTCTGCGCCTATTTTAAACGCTGCTTCACAGCTTTGAAGTATGTAATTTATGCTGTTATCACGCTTTTCAGGCTCAGTCGATGATAACGATATGAAGTACGGTGCATGGAGAGTAAGCTTTGTCCCGTTTTGCTCTGCACAGCTTCTTAATGCTGCCGCCGATTTTTCACTAACCCTTACACCTCTTCCGCACTGATATTCATAGCAATCAAGCCCCATTTCTTTAATAAAAAGCGGTGCCTGTGATGAGGACTTATATTTTTTTGAAAAACTGTCGGAATTTCCGGCAGGTCCGAATAATGCTGACATTTTTTGCTCCTTATTCAAATATCTGTTGTTGTTTTGTGCATCATGAGCTTTGGAAGAAACGGTCTTTCTATGACTCTTTTGAAACGCAGAAAGCGCTTATTTTTCGCTTCTATCTCTATCGGATAAACAAATATGCCTCTGATACCTTTCAGATTTGCTCCAAGCACGTCGGTAAATATCTGATCACCTACGACCGCAAGCTTTGAAAAAGGCAGTTTCATGAGCTTCTGTGCCCTGTTGAATCCACTCGAAAGAGGCTTTTTTCCTTCACAAACAAATTTAAGACCTACTTTATCAGCAAATGGCTTTACCCTCGGAGGGTGATTATTTGATACTATCACCATTTTTATGCAGTTTTCCTTCATAAGCCTTATCCATTCTCCCACACCATTTGCTGGAACAGGATTATCGTGAGTGGTCAGGGTATTATCAAGATCAAGGAGCAGCCCCTCGATATTATTCTTTTTTAAAAATCCTGGAGTGATATCAGTTACTCCGCCGAAAGCAAAATCCGCCCTAAAAAGCAAATCCTATCAACCTTTCTTATAAAAATGATTATAACATATCCAAGCTGTCGAAACAGTGTATTTTCTGCCATACAGTATAAGAAAAAGCGAGCAGGATATGCTCGCTTTGATTCTTTAGTCTGTAATGTAATTATACAAATTAATATTTGCGCTTACGAGCTGCCTCAGACTTCTTCTTGCGCTTTACTGAAGGCTTTTCGTAGTGTTCTCTCTTACGAACTTCAGCAATAACGCCGTCCTTAGCGCATGATCTCTTAAAGCGTTTAAGAGCTGTATCTAAAGACTCGTTCTTACCAACACGAACTTCTGCCACTGTTTTCCCTCCCTTTGTCCCAAAGACAGAGGTTTTTCGGACGTTTAATCCGAATATATACTAATCATTCCACATAAAATGTGAATGTCAGGATATCAACCTTTGTTCTTTCTGCAACAGCAGAATATGCTTTATTTTTCATTACGAAAATTATTATATCACAATTTTTCCATTCTGTCAAGTTGGTATTTTTAATTTTGTTATTTTACAACAAAATTTACAAGCTTATTTGGTACATATATCTGTTTTATTATATTTTTACCGTTTACCGCTTCGCTAACTTTGTCATTTTCGATAGCTTTTTTAAGTATTTCGTCCTTATTTCCGTCAACAGGAACATCCATTTTTGCCTTTATCTTTCCGTTGACCTGAACAACTATCTCCACTGTATCCTCAGCACAAAGCGATTCATCAAACTTGACCCATTCCTGCTCATTGAGTATCTCGCCGAATATCTCCTCAAACATTTCTTCTGTAAGATGCGGTGCAAATGGATTGAGAAGTATAAGAAGTGTTCTTATCTCAGCACGGTTTATATCGCCCTTTGCGCCTATCTCATTGAGAAGTGCCATCATTGCTGCGATAGCCGTGTTGAATTTAAGGCTTTCTATATCCTCTGTAACTTTTTTGATCGTCTTATGGAAAGATGCTGTAAGCTCAGGACGATAGCTGTCGCCGTCTATAACATTATCCTTCAAAGCCCATACTCTGTCTAAGAATCTCTTACAGCCCTTTATGCTTGAAGGACTCCACGGAGCAGTCTTTTCAAAGTCGCCTATGAACATCTCATAAAGTCTGAGAGTGTCTGCACCGTATTCCTTAACGACATCATCAGGATTTATAACATTTCCTCTTGATTTAGACATCTTCTGTCCGTCTTCGCCAAGTATCATACCGTGTGATGTACGCTTCATGTACGGTTCTTTTGTGGTTGTAACGCCTATATCATAAAGGAACTTATGCCAGAATCTTGAATACAGCAGATGAAGTGTCGTATGCTCCATGCCACCGTTGTACCAGTCTACAGGCATCCAGTAATCAAGCGCTTCCTTTGATGCAACACCATTCTCGTTATTCGGATCACAATATCTCAGGAAGTACCATGACGAACCTGCCCACTGAGGCATGGTATCAGTTTCTCTTACAGCATGACCGCCGCATTTAGGACAGGTCGTATTCTTAAAGCTTTCGAGCGTTGAAAGCGGACTTTCACCGTTATCTGTCGGCATATAGCTTTCAACATCCGGAAGTGTAAGCGGAAGTTCACTTTCAGGTATCGGAACATATCCGCACTTGTCGCAGTGTACTATCGGGATAGGTTCGCCCCAATATCTCTGGCGTGAAAATACCCAATCACGAAGCTTGAAGTTTACTTTTGCCTTGCCCTTGCCATTTTCCTCAAGCCACTGCTTTATTTTTTCCTTAGCGTCCTCAACAGACAGACCATCAAGGAAATCGCTGTTTACTAATGTTCCTGTTGCACAGTCAGTAAATGCCTGTTTCTGAACATCTATATCACTGTCTTTGCCTTTTACGACTTCTATTATCGGAAGTCCGAAAACTTCTGCAAAATCATGGTCACGGTCATCATGTGCAGGAACTGCCATGATAGCACCTGTACCATAAGACATAAGTACATAGTCGGAAATAAATATCGGTATCTCCTTGCCGTTTACAGGATTTATACCCATAACTCCGTCTAAGCGCACGCCTGTCTTGTCCTTATTCATTTCTGTTCTGTCAAAGTCAGACTTTCTTGCTGCTGCTTCTCTGTACTTCTTTATCTCGTCCATATTTTTGAGCTTGTCAGCCCATTTTTCTATATATGGATGCTCAGGAGCTATTACCATGTAGGTAGCACCGAAAAGTGTATCCGGTCTTGTTGTGTAAACTGTAAGTATATCGCCTGCTGTAGAACCGAAGTCTACTTCTGCACCTGTAGAACGGCCTATCCAGTTTGTCTGCGTGGATTTTATCTTGTCGAGATAATTTACTTCTGAAAGATCATCTAAAAGTCTTTGTGCATACTCGGTTATCTTGAGCATCCACTGTGACTTTACCTTTCTTACGACCTCACCGCCGCATCTCTCGCAATGACCGCCGACTACTTCCTCGTTTGCAAGAACGACCTTGCATGATGTACACCAGTTTACAGCCATTTCCTTTTTATATGCAAGACCCTTTTTGAACATCTGCAAAAAGATCCACTGTGTCCACTTGTAATAATTAGGGTCGGTAGTATTGACTTCTCTTTCCCAGTCAAATGAAAGACCAAGCATCTTTAACTGTGACTTGAAGTGTTCGATATTTTTTTCGGTAACTATAGCCGGATGTATCTTATTTTTTATAGCATAGTTCTCTGTCGGAAGACCGAATGCGTCCCAGCCCATAGGGAAAAGAACATTATATCCCTCTAATCTGCGCTTTCTTGAAACTATATCCATAGCAGTATACGGACGTGGGTGACCTATATGAAGTCCCTGTCCCGAAGGATACGGGAATTCAACGAGTGCATAGAACTTAGGCTTTGAATAGTCTGTTCCAGCCCTGAAAGTATGATGATCATCCCAATATTTCTGCCACTTCTTTTCGATCTCGGTAAAATTGTACTTTTCACTCATTTTTTATATCATTCCTTTTTATTATTTTTCGGACAAGTCTGCCGGAGTATTTGTAAAATGTTCTTTGATGCTTGGTGTTATACATATAACAACAGCAAGTATTATATCGGCTGCACCTTCTGCAAGATATATCACTGCCTGCAAAAGAGTATCTACAGAAAACATCATGCTTATATTGCCCGGAACGTGTATAACGACCGTTAAAGCCATTATAGCAGCTATAACATAATTAGTATACTTGAGTCCAAGGTAAAGCAGTACTACCTCTGCACCTGCGATTATAAGCTGTCCTATATCCCCCGGAAGATCACCTATGCTAAGACCATTAATAAGCATATTTATAACGACTTTTATTATGAGCCATACTCCCACCATAACTGCAAATGCTCTTCCGCTTGAATTATTGGTTTTCATATATGTCAATCCTCCGTAACATATTCTTCTATATCTATCTTTTCGCCGTCTGCCCAAAGTCTTTCGAGCTGATAATGCTCTCTTGTTTCCTTATAGAAAACGTGTACGACAACATCACCATAATCAAGTATCACCCAACCCGAACCATTATATCCTTCTTTGCGCTCCGGCTCTATGCCAGCCTGTGACATCTGATACTCAACTTCCTCGGCAAGCGCTCTTGTCTGTGTCGAGCTGCTGCCGCCTGCAATTATAAAATAATCTGCGATTATCGTAAGATCAGTGACCTTTATAGCCTGTATACTGTCAGCCTTTTTTCTGTCAAGTGTCTTTACGATAAGCTTTAATTTTTCCTGCTGTGTCATATATCTTCTCCTTTAATGGATTTATTCTTCTTCGGCTTCATCTTCCTGCACCGGTTCTTCTGCATAACCGCCGCCATTATCGCCGCCTTGTTCTTCATAGCCTCCGTCATAATCCTGTGCTGGTTCTTCATAGCCTCCGCCGTTGTCGTAGTCGCCGCCGTCGTTATAGTCATTATCTCCGCCGAAAACATATCCCCCGTCATCGCTTTCTGATGAAGATGACGAGCGTACATAAGAATCCTTCTTCTTACTTGTACCCGGAGTTACACCATTTGCTATATCCTGAAGTGTATCCTGGTTCTCATCATAGATATCTGTCATATACTGGTCGGGAGTTACAAGCTCTGTAATAGGAAGATCATCCGGTCTAAGATCCACCTGATATGGTCTGAAATATTTATTGAGAACATCTATAGTTGCCTGTTTATGGATAGACCACACTGAATAATCGCCGTTATATGCAGCCTCTCCCGGAACAAGCTGTACAGTTATCTTATCAAGATCTATTAAAGTACCGAAATCGGCAAGTATACTCATTTCCTTGAGTGTCATATCTGTAGCGATAAGATCTTTGTCCTTTATTTCCGAAATAAATGATGAGAGTTCAAGGCTTCCCATATCAAGTACCTTTTTAAAGCAGGCTGTCATAAACAGTCTCTGTGCCTTTACACGTCCTATATCGCCTTCGTTGTATCCCTTTCTTGCTCTTACCATAAGTTCAGCCGCCTCACCGTCGAGTACCTGTTCGCCGGCATAGAGTATCTTATCATATGAATAGAATACATCCTCCGGAAGATCAATCGGGATACCGCCCATAAGATCTACTATATCAACTATATCGTCACAGCCTGTTGTAACATATCTGTCTATCGGTATGCCGAATGTATCTCTTACAGCATTTACCGTTCTCTGGATAGGACTAAGTTCCTCATCTCCTGCCATATATACACTGTTTATCTTTGCAGTTTCATTCGATGTAAAATCAGGAACATAACTGTCTCTCGGTATCTGTAATATATCGAGTTTATGATCGTATATATCAAACAGGAACAGCATTATAACGTCTGAAAGTTCTCTCGATTCATCAAAGCCCAATACTAACACCGTGAACTGTCCTTCGATTATCTGGTCGTTTGTAAAATCACGCTTATCGTCTATTTCCTCAGCACCGCTTATAAGTTCATAGCTGTTCGTATCCTCTGAAAGAAGACCTTCCTTTTTAGCAAGCGGCTGCATCTCCTTTATATATCTTATGATAGAGATATGCTCTGTATAAGTCTTTCCGTTTTTGTTTCTTTCAACAGGTATTATCGGTATGTTGAGAACCATTACCGCAACAAGTATTATTCCTGCGATTATTGATACCGCAATTATGATCTTTTCTTTTTTTGAACTTTTTCTTTTTTGAAACTTTATCGTTTTGTTATCCTTAGCATTCATTATTTTTTCTCCTTGTTTTTCTTATGCGGTGCACACAGATAAGTGTACTGATTATACAGTTCTATAGTTGATGCAGGTATAAAACTCCTCTTTTTTATAACACTTGCAGCGGAGTAGCATACTGCCTCATACATTGCTTTTTGAAAATCAGAAAACGCAAGCTCTCTCATTTTATCAACGTCCTTATAATCTCTGTCATCTGAAATAAGATCAGCGATATATATTATTTCCTCAAATCTTGACATACCCGGGCGGCCTACTGTATGGTATCTTACTGCATTTACTATTTCTTCATCACAAATACCAAGTTCATTCTTTATATAGTACGCTCCGGCAGGACCGTGCCAGAGCGGCTTTGATGAAAGTTCCGCTCCCGAAAGACACATATCGCCCTTTAGCATATATCTCATCTGAAGTTCAGGCGGATCTTCTTTGCATATATCATGCAGCAATCCGGCAATATAAGCTTTATCCATATCTTCGCCCAGATTTTCAGCAAGCTTCATCGCTGAATCAGCAACATTCAAAGAATGTATAAAACGCTTTTTCGACAGTCTTTTTTTCAGAAGTTCTTTTAATTGTTCTGTTGTGTACAAACTACTTCTTCCTTTCAGGCTCATCTTCACTATCGTTCGGATATAAATCATTCATTCTAATATATTTTACTACTTTTTCTCTCAAATAGCAATATGTATCTTCATTATTTTTTATCATTTTTCTTATTTTTGTAGAAGATACAATGACCGGGCTGTTATTTACCACAATTATTTTCCCATATTTTTGAAGCTTTTGAGCTATCTTTTTTAATTGTTCAATATCATCACCATTTCGGGTGGCAGCCACAACAGCCGTAAGCGATAATATCTCCTCGAATCTGTACCACTTATCAAAGCACATGAGCATATCGCTTCCGACTATAAGAAAAAGTTCATCGTTCGGATAAAGCTCCCTGAAATGTTTTACTGTATAAATGCTGTAGCTTCTTCCGCTCCTGTCTGTTTCAAAACTGCTGACCTCAAAGCCTTCTGTGTCCTCTATGGCAAGACGGCACATACTGAGCCTGTGTTTTGCATCGGCATATTCCGCACTTGATTTATGAGGTGCTTCTCCGGACGGTATAAGTATCACCTTATCAAGAGAAAGCTCTTTTTTAATATTTTCAGCAAGAGTGATATGCCCATTGTGTATAGGGTTGAAGCTTCCGCCAAAAAGTCCTATCCTCATTTTTTCTTTTCTTTAAGTTCAATTACAGGATCCTGCGGATTTCTTTTAAAAAGAATAAATCTGCTGCCTATTACCTGTACTACATCTGACTTGGTCTTTTCGGCTATCTCATCAGCCGCTTCTCTTGCTGTATATCCACTGTTGTCAAGTACTCTGAGCTTTATAAGCTCTCTCTTTTTTATTGCATCGTTCACCTGTGAAATAAATGTATCGGTGATACCGCCTTTTCCTATCTGAAAGATAGTTTCATATCCGCTTGCTATCCCACGGAGTTTTGCTCTCTGCTTACTGTTTAACATAAATTATCCTTTCAGAAGCTCACAAAGCTGTCTTAAAGCATCTGCTCTGTGGCTTATCCTGTTTTTTTCTTCTGCCGATATTTCGGCAAACGATCTTTCATCGTACATAAATACAGGGTCGTATCCAAAGCCGTTTTCTCCCTTAGGTTCATATCCTATCCTGCCGCTCACTTTACCTGTAACAAAGCTTTCTCTGCCGTTTTCATCTATATAGCATATAGCACATACAAATGCGGCTTTGCGCTTTTCATCGGGAACATTTTCAAGTTCTTTTAAAAGCTTTCTGTATCTGTCCTCATCGGTCGCATCTTCTCCTGCATATCTGTGAGAATAAACGCCGGGCGCACCGTTTAAATATTCCACTTCAAGCCCGCTGTCATCAGCTATAACGGGATTATTTGTCTTTTCAAAGACCGCTCTTGCCTTTATAGCTGCATTCTCGCTGAATGTAGTGCCGTTTTCTTCTATATCCATATCAAATCCTGCATCTTTCATTGATACGACTTCATATCCAAGCGGCGACAGTATCTGAGATATTTCTGATATTTTACCCTTATTATTGCTTGCAAGTATTATTTTCTTACTCATTTTCTTCCTCTTCTGTATAATCGTCTTCACTTTCGGTCTGATCTTCATCATCAGTATCTTCAGGATCCTTTTTGCCGGCGTTTTCAAATAGCGCCTTTACAAAGTCCGCACTTGAAAACGGCTGAAGATCGTCTATTTTTTCACCTACACCGATAAGCTTAACCGGTATGCCAAGCTCATTCTTTATAGATATTACTATACCGCCCTTTGCAGTGCCGTCAAGTTTTGTAAGAACTATACCGGTTATCGGAGCAACTTCCTTGAAAAGCCTTGCCTGATTTACCGCATTCTGTCCGGTAGTAGCATCGAGCACAAGCAGTACCTCCTTCGAGCTTTCGGGAGCCTCTCTGTCGATTATCCTGTTCATTTTTGCAAGCTCATCCATAAGATTCTTCTTGTTGTGAAGTCTTCCTGCTGTATCACAGATGAGCACATCTGCACCTCTTGCCTTTGCAGCTGCAACAGCATCAAATACTACTGAAGCAGGGTCTGAGCCTTCTTCATGACGCACAAGCTCAGCGCCTGAACGGTCTGTCCAGACTTTGAGCTGGTCTATCGCTGCCGCACGGAATGTATCAGCCGCTGCAACTATGACCTTTTTGCCGTCGTTTATATACTGATGACACATTTTTCCTATCGTAGTAGTCTTTCCGGCGCCGTTTACGCCTATTACCATTATAACAGCCGGCTTTGATGAAAGATCAAGTTCTGTATCATCTCCCATCATTTCAGAAACTATTTCCTGTATAAGCTCCATTATCATGGAAGGGTCTTTGATTCCTCTTTCTTTTATGACTTTTCTTAAGCTTTCACATATCTGTGTAGATGTCTCAACACCCATATCGCTCATTATCATAGTTTCTTCGAGCTGTTCAAAAAGCTCCTCGTCGATCTTCGTGAAGGAATTTACGACCTTCTGCATCTTTTTGACCATTGAATCCTTGGTCTTTTTTAATCCCTGCTTTATTTTGCTGAAAAATCCCATATAAGCTTATTCCTCCTTATCAGCTGACTTTTCTATATCCGACTGTTCCATTCTCAAAAGCTTTGATATACCGTCCTCCTGCATCGTAACGCCGTAGAGAACATTCGCTTCTTCCATAGCGCTTCTTCTGTGAGTTACAAGAACGAACTGTGTCGTATCAGTAAAGTTTTTGAGATACTGTGCATATTTTTTTACATTTACTTCATCAAGCGCCGCATCTATCTCATCTAAAATACAAAACGGTGCCGGACGAAGCCTTAATATCGCAAAATATATACAAATAGCTACGAACGACTGTTCTCCTCCCGAAAGGGATATAAGGTTCTTTATGACCTTTCCCGGAGGCGCTACCCGTATCTCTATTCCCGGTTCAAGCACATTTTCAGGATCAAGCAGCACAAGCTCTGCCTTTCCACCGCCAAAAAGCTCCACAAATATCTCGCTGAAGTTGCGGTTTATTATTGTAAAGCTTTCTGCAAATATCCTGCACATATCCGCAGTAAGATCATCAATAAGATCTTCAAGTTCTTTTTTAGATGTGATAACGTCATTCAGCTGTCCCGATAAAAATTCGTACCTTTCGGATACTTCCTTATACTCTTCGACCGCTCCGACGTTTACATTTCCCAAAGAACGTATCTGCGATTTAAGTTCACTGAGCTTCTTCTGCGCTTCCGGCATATCATCTATCTTTTCAGCCTGCTGCTCTGCTTCAGAACGTGTAAGTTCATATACTTCATAAAGCCTGTCAACGATGCTGTCAAGATCTCTTTGGGCTGAAAGCTTTCTCTCGTCAGCCTTTGATATCTCACCGGAATATTTCTCTTTAGCTTCATTTAAGTCTCTTACACCCGAACGCAGCTGATTCACATACATTTCCTGTTCGCTGTGTATCTGCTGCCATTTTTTTATATCACGTTCAAAACCTTCTATATCAGTCTTGACAGTATCAAGCTTCTGCTTGCATTCAGCGATAGTTATACGGCGCTGTTCAATAGTGTCCGAAAGTTCTTTTTGCTGAATCTCTATCTGCTTCAAAGCCGTTTCAGAATCCTCGATGCTGTTTTTGATACTTTGTGCTTCACGTTCAGCGGATTCCTTATCCTTCATAAGCTCTGCATACCGTATCTTTTTATCCTAAAGATTTGAAGAAAGCTCCGCACGTCTGCGCCTTAATTCTTCACGCTTCTGCTGTTCTCTTGCAAGCGTATCCTCGGCATTTCTTATAAGCTGCTTTGTCTTTTCGTAATTTTCTCTCGCTGTCTTTGCAGTTTCAGCAGCATTATTACGCTTTTCAATAAGCTGTTCATATCTTTTGCTGAACTCTTCCGACTGGAGCTGTGACTGCTTTGCAAGTGCTTCTATCCTTACAAGCTCCGAGCGGAACTTTATCCTGTCCTCGTTTACTTCTTCTGCTTCGCCTTTTATCTGCTGTGCCTGTGAACGAAGCTGTTCGCATTCAAGAGCAAGCTTTGAAACCGCTTCTGCCGACTGTTCCGAACTCTTTTTAAGAGTCTCTATATCCCTGTCGATCTGTTCAAGTTCATTTTTTCTTGAAAATACTCCTGCCGAATGTGCAGCCGAGCCGCCTGTAAATGAACCGCCGGCATTTACTATCTGTCCGTCAAGAGTAACTATCCTGAAACGATAGCCGTACTTCCTTGCTATAACAGCTGCCATATCTATATCCTCAGCTACAGCCGTTCTGCCGAGAAGTGAATCCACTATCTGTCTGTATCGCTCATCCGTGCGGACAAGTTCATTTGCCATTGCAACAAAGCCGTCCTCGTTATAAAGTCCCTGTTCATTTAAGAGCCTTCCCTTTATGGAACTTACCGGAAGGAATGTTGCACGTCCCATTTTGCCTTCTTTTAAATATCTTATACAGCGCTTTGCAGAATTATCATCATCAACAACGATATTCTGCATGGCACCGCCAAGTGCCGTTTCTATAGCAACTGCATTCTCCTTATCGACATCAATGAGCTGTGCTACTGTGCCTCTTATACCGCCTATGCGTCCCGAGCGTGAAGCTTTCACTATTTCCTTTACGCTCCTTGCAAAGCCTTCCATATTCCTTTCAAGCTCAGACAAAAGCTTTTTTCTTTGTTCTTTACCTTTTATTTCAAAGAGAAATCCCTGCTGTTCCTTCTTTTTGGCTTCAAGTCTCCTGCTCTTTTCATCAAAAAGATGCATAACACCATTAGCCTTGTTCTGAAGTTCCTCCGACTTTTCATCAAACACTTTGATACCGTCTGATATCTCAGTCTTTTCCTGTTCATACTGTTCTGCAAGCTCTTTGAGCTGCTCACGCTGTTTTTTAAGTGAATCTAACTGCTGTGCAGTATCCTCTGCCGAGCTGTCAGAGCTTCCTGCTTCGGATCTGTATTCACTTAGCTTGATATAAAGCTCGTTTATATCACTTCCAGCCTGTTCTGAGCTTTTGGTTATATTCTCGCTGTCAGACTGTATCTGCTCAAGTTCCGTTTTTAATGTTTCTATCTCCCGGCTCAGAACATCTGTTTCTTCAGATATTTCCTTTGCAAGTATTAGTTTTTCTTCTGCCTGTGCTGCAGCTCTTTCACCGCTTTTTTCAAGATCCGACTTTCTCTGGGAAAGCTGTTCTATCATGCCTTCGCTGTGAGATATATCATTTTCACATACTGCTATATCCGAGCGGTACTGAGAAGACGACTGTTCTGTTTTAAGTATCTTATCTTTAAGATCATCTGCCGCAGCCGAACTTTCCTGTATCCTGCGGTAACCCTCTTTTATTTTTTCTTCTTCACGTTCTATATCGCTTTGTATATTTTCATATTCCGTCTTTGCGATAAGAAGTTCATCTTCAAGCCCCGTTATCTTTTCTTTCAGAGTTCCGAGCTTATCGACCCACACAGATACTTCAAGTACCTTTTTTTCCTGTGCGATCTTTATATATTTTTCAGCTTTTTCAGCCTGACGCTTCAAAGGCCCTATCCTGTTTTCGAGTTCTGATACAATATCATTTAATCTTGTAAGATTATCTTCTGCAGCCGAAAGCTTTCTTTCCGCTTCGACTTTTTTATATCTGAATTTGGATATACCGGCAGCTTCTTCAAAAATATCACGTCTCTCACTGCTTTTGGCACTTACTATCTCGGCTATTCTTCCCTGTCCGATTATAGAATATCCGTCACGTCCCATACCGGTATCCATAAAAAGCTCGTTTATGTCTTTGAGCCTTACATTTTTTCCGTTTATCTTGTATTCGCTGTCACCGCTGCGGTATAACTTTCGTGTAACGCTCACCTCATCGTCTTCACTTGCAAGCACATGATCGCTGTTGTCAAGTGTCAGCGTTACCATAGCAAATCCTACCTGCTTTCTCGCAACAGTACCGGAAAAAATAACATCCTCCATCTTGTTTCCACGCAGGGTCTTGGTCGATTGTTCTCCCATTACCCAGCGTATCGAATCGCCGATATTACTTTTTCCGCTGCCGTTAGGACCTACGACCGCCGTAAGTCCCTTATCGAAGCTTAGCTTTATCTTATCCGGAAAGGATTTAAAGCCCTGTAATTCCAATGATTTTAAATACATAAATTATCCTTTTATCTCACATTCATACGGCGGTATGCCAATGCCGCCCGTAACTTTTATCTCAATGCCTTTTTGCCTGAAATATTCTGTATTTGCCTTTTTGTGTCCTATAGCCTTGCTTATCGCCGAACTGTTTACGGCTATCTCAAACTTTCCTTTTCTGCCGGAAAGCTTTTTATCTATAACTTCACGATAGATAAGCCCCTCGCATATCTCACGAAATGCAGGATGATAATATCCGCCGGCTTTTTCACCGCTTACACCGTCAGAAGCATGAAGACCGCATTTTATTACTTTTATACCGTTTGCTTCATATCCTTTGAGCATCTTTGCACATAGCTCTGTCATTTTATCAAACGGCATAAGCTTATACTCTCCGCTTTTAAGAAGTTCTGCAAGTTTTGTTCCTTCAAGTACTACTATCGGATATATCCTTACTGTATCGGGGTGTATTTCAAGTACACTTTCATATGTCTTTTTTTCAATAGATTCACTGCTTTTGTAAAGTCCTGGTATTATCTGGAGACCCAACTCAAAGCCATAAGCTTTTATAAGCTCTGATGCTTTTATCGTATCTTCCGCCGTATGACCTCTTTCGTTTGCCGAAAGAACATCATTATCCATGCTCTGTGCGCCGAGTTCTATAGATGTTACTCCCTTTTCTCTCAGCAAAGACAGTACCTCATCATCTATAAAGTCCGGGCGTGTTGAGATCCTAATACCGCTAAAAGCTCCTTCGCCGATAAATCCGCTTACAGTATCAAGCAGCTCTGTCATATATTTCCTGTCTATCGCAGTAAAGAAAAAAAAAAAAAAAGCTATCTGAGTATTCTTCTTATCCTTTACTTCGTAATAAGCTTTTTCACAGATTTGCCTTACCTCATCTGCCGACGGCATCCTTACCGCTCCGCTTATCGTTCTCTGATCGCAAAAGCTGCATTTATGCGGACATCCCGCATGAGGTATAAATATTGATATATTGCTGTGGCTCATATTTTAGTCCTTATAATGAAAATTGGTATCATATCCCATAAGCTCAAGCGCTTCCTTTGCAGCCATCTGTTCAGCTTCCTTTTTTGTTCTGCCTTTTCCTCTGCCTAT
>CADBQZ010000067.1 GCA_902796865.1 uncultured Ruminococcus sp.
CTCGGTATACCAGTACGGACACTATCCTGAGCCTAATGTATTGAATCAGTGGAGCTATCATTCAAGGCTCTATCGTGCGGCGCAGTATGTCACTACTCAGCCGGATATGCAGCTTGTGCAGCTTGTATCCTTCGGCTGCGGAATAGATGCTATAACGACCGATGAAGTAAGAGAGATACTTGAATCAAAGGGCAAGCTTTACACACAGCTCAAAATAGATGAGATAAATAATCTGGGTGCAGCAAAAATAAGACTTCGCAGTCTAGTTGCTGCGATGGAAGAAAAATAAGGAGGAACACATATGGCTTATCCTGTTTTTAAGGACGAAATGAAATCGGAATATACTATACTTGTTCCCGATATGCTTCCTGTCCACTTTAAGCTTATAATAAGCATTCTTGAAAAATACGGCTATCATATAGAATTATTACAGACCGCTACCCGTGAAGTCGTAGATGAAGGTCTTAAAAATGTACACAACGATACCTGCTATCCGGCTCTTCTTGTTATAGGTCAGTTTATAAATGCGCTCAAAAGCGGAAAATATGACGTAAACAAGACCGCTTTGATGCTTACTCAGACGGGCGGAGGATGCAGAGCATCAAATTATATACATCTTCTGAGAAAGGCTCTTGCAAAAGAGTTTCCTCAGGTGCCGGTAATATCCCTGAATCTAAGCGGACTTGAAAAAGGCACAGGACTTACTCTGACGCTTCCGATGCTTGCTAAAGTCGCTGTTTCAGTGTTCTACGGTGACCTGCTCATGTCACTTTATAATCAGTGCAAACCGTATGAGGTGCATGAGGGCGACACTGATAAAATGCGTGAGAAATGGCAGAAAAAGCTGCCGCCTGTTTTTGATAAGAGAGAATTTCTTAAAATAAAAAAATACTGTAAGATGATACTAGACGACTTTGCGTCGATAGAAAGACGAAAGGAAAAGAAGATCAGAGTAGGTATCGTAGGAGAGATATATGTAAAATATTCTCCACTTGCAAACAATCATCTGGAAGAATTTCTCTTGTCCGAAGGCTGTGAACCGATAGTTCCGGCTCTTATGGAATTTGTAATGTACTGCCTTGCAGGCTCTGTCGCAGACAGCAAGCTTTATCAGTTTACAAACAGCGGTGTAAGGTTCAGCAGCATAGGATACAGTCTGCTTCACAAATTCCAGAAAAAGTTTATCAAAGCAATAAACGATCATGGTGTATTTGAAGCACCTCACGATTTTGACCATATAAGACACCTTGCAGATAAATACATCAGTCAGGGAGTCAATATGGGTGAAGGCTGGCTCATACCGGCAGAAATGGCAGCTCTTGCTGAGACCGGTACAGAAAACATAATCTGTACACAGCCATTCGGCTGTCTCCCGAATCATATCGTTGCAAAGGGTATGTCGAGAGTTATAAAGAAAGCTTATCCGAACGCTAATATCGTTGCTATAGACTATGATCCGGGCGCTACAAAGGTAAATCAGGAGAACAGGATAAAGCTCATGCTTGCAAATGCAAGAAGTGCTTCGGATAATTAAAAATGAAACATACGGGAATTATTGGGGTAAAAAAGAGAATAAATAACAAAATACGGTCAAAAGCTTTGTATATTATTATTTTTACTTAATATTGACACCGAATTGTTTCAATGATATAATTGTTATAAGCAGCATTCTATATAAATGCGGTCTGTTGAAGCAGTCAGACAGCATTATTATAAGTTTGCTGATGCAGATCAAGATGTGCATGGAGGCACATCAGTGAAAAGGAGAATGGAGTATAAAATGAAAATTAACACAAAAACCAGATACAGCAGGATGCTGTCGCTTGCTCTTTCTATCGCTTTGACGATAGGACTTCTTCCACAGGCATTTGTTGCTGCCGAAGAAAAAAGGAGCGAACCTTTCACAGTGGGCGTAGATGATATCATTTCGTATGTTCTTGTTGACGAAGACGGCGATGATGTTTACGATTATGCAGAAGTCCACTCTTGTGATATAGGAGCGGGAAGAGTTGAGGTCTTACCGGTCGTAGAGGATCTCCCGGTTCTTTCGATAGGACAGAGCGCTTTTATGGATATTACAACTCTTGAAAGCGTTATACTTCCTTCAAGCATCACAGAGATAAAGCCATATGCATTTAACGGCTGTACAAACCTTAGTACCATAAATTTCCCGGGAAGACTCACAACTATCGGTGACTCGGCATTTATGGTATGTAACTCGCTCAATAACATAAAACTTCCGAAAACACTTAATTCGATAGGCAAGACAGCTTTTTATGAATGTCTTTCACTTGAAAGCATCGAACTTCCGGATAGTGTTACAAGCATCGGAAGAACAGCTTTTTCAGGCTGTACAAATCTAAAAGAAGCTAAATTGTCAAATAAGATAACCAGCGTTCCGGATTACTGTTTCAGCAACTGTACTTCTCTTGAAACAGTAAATATCCCGGAAAATGCATCTTCTATAGGAAATTATGCTTTCTATAACTGTAAATCGCTTAAAGATACTGCTATTTCTGATAGAGTGAACAGTATCGGTGTAAATGCTTTTGAAAAGTGTGAATCATTAACAAGTGTTGAAATACCTGACAGTGTTTCGACTATTGGCAACGGTGCATTCACAAACTGCGAAAAGCTGAAAAATGTAACGCTTTCAGATAATCTTACAGCTATCCCGGCAAAATGTTTTTCAAATTGCAGATCTTTGGAAGCTATTGAGATACCGGATTCGGTCACAAAGATAGAAGCATCTGCTTTTGCCGGATGTGATTCTCTAAAAGAAGTGGATATCCCAAAAAGTGTAACAAGTATAGCAAGAGAGGCTTTTGCTCCTTGTGCATCACTTGATAAATTCACAGTGAACAATAAGGAATGCACCTTAAACGGTGAAGTCGTTTATAATTATAAAAACGATGAGCCTAAGAATAAGGAAAAGCCTTATGATAACAAGGTCGAAAAGGATACGGACGGCAATGTGATATTCTCCGGTACTATCCTTTACGGCGGAACAATATACGGATATGAAGATTCTACCGCAGAGGAATTTGCAGGAGAACCTAGAAACTATAAATTTGAATCTCTTGATGAACCAATAGTAACAACTACTTCTTATGTTTCATCAGACAGTTCTTCTGAAAGCTCATCGACAACTGTATCATCAACGGTATCTGTCAGCTCAGATGCTGATGAAAGCGGTACGATAAGCAGCAGCTCTGATGTTTCAGAATCAAGCATCACAACAAGCAGCTCTGATGTAACTGGATCAGAAAGCAGTACTACTACTACTTCTGATGATGTAATAAGGATCACACGCAATCAGACAACACAGCTTTACATAAACGGAAATAACAATGATGTTATCTGGAACTCCAGCAACAGAAAAATAGCAACTGTTGTTGATGGACTTGTAAGAGGTATCTCAGAAGGTGCCTGCAAGATCTATGCAATAGTTGAAGACGAACTTATCACATTTGACGTAGA
>CADBQZ010000068.1 GCA_902796865.1 uncultured Ruminococcus sp.
GATACCCAACCGTAAACAGTTCCGCTTGTGACAGTTTTATTTCCGTCATCATAGTAGTCACCGTCAGCAGTTCCTTGTCCGGAGATAACGCCTGATGCCATGCAAAACGCATTTCCTTTGGCACAGCCGTGATCCTTTATTGTGAAGTCTCCGTATACACAAGCACTTTCCAGTACCTTTGCGTTTCCGCTTATTTTTGCACGACCCATTACAAGCGCATTGTCATCGACTCTTGCATTTTCTGATATGACGGCTGATTCGGCAATTATCGCATTACCGGCTATAACAGCATTGCCTGATACAGAAGCACTGTCCTGAACGACGGCGTGATCTTCTATCCTTGCATTTCCGGTGACAGATGCAGAGCCTAATATTTTTGCATTCGTAGCAACGTATACAGATGCGTCAACTTTTGCATTGCTTGACACAAGACCGCCGCCGTTCGGGTGAGGGGAGTATGTTTCCCACCAATTATTTCCGGTAGTGACTTCACGCTGTTTCATTGAAACACCGTTTCCGAACCTGACTGAATATGGGTATCTTTCCTTACTTGAAAAAGGTACTTTTTCTTCGGCAAATTCCGAGCCTTCCCCATATGGAAGACCTGCCTTTGTTATACTGTCAAGGTCGGGGACAGCTATTACCGTAAGATAGGCGTCAGCGCCAGAGACAGCCGGAACACTCATTTTTTCGCCCGACTTGAAAAGAGCTGAGTATGTACAATTTCCGTCAGATGTCTGCTGAACTATGCAGGCTCTCCAGTCTGCACCGTTTATATTCGTAAGTCCGTTCAGAGATGCTTCTATCTCATTTCCGGATATATTAAGAGGGATTATATTCATACCTGCAAACTGCGGTGCTCTTTCGGTAGGTACAGTATAGGTATTCTCTTCACCTGAAACAGGTTCAAGCATGGTGTAGATCTGCTGCCAGTTCCAGCTTCCCTGACTTAGCAGTTCGTTTAGCCTTGCACGGTAAGCAGTTCCGTTTTCAAAATCAAGACCTGCCATATGCTTTGCAAAATTGCCCAGAGTATCCTTGATGTCAGCAGGAGCCAGTCTGTCTATTACATCGAAGGGGTATTCGTCTTTTCTGCCCTGCTGAAGCATATCTTTTACAAAGCTTTTTCCATAGCCATCTAAATTATCCGGGTTTTCTGTGAGGTACTGTAAAAAAGGCCATGCGGCATAGTAATCTCTGCCGAAGGGAAATGAAAAACATAGATTTTTCATATATGTTTCAAAAAAATCCGTTCCGTGTCCGGTATCGTCAGATGAATGATCGCTGTAAAGATACTGTTCACGGAACCAGTTTCCGAGAGATTCCCACCAGGCATAAGAATATTTGTTATCGTTCCAGCCTAACTGATGAGCGGTAACTACATGACCGAATTCGTGCGGCAGTACCCATGACGGTGGGTCATACTGCATAGAATCGACGCAGCAGAACATATATGCGTAGCCGTCCTTGTCATAAGACATATAAGCCCAGTCGTCCTGCATATCTGCAAGCCCAGTTCCGGAAATGTATATGTTGGTCTTGTATTCTTTTCCGTCACGCATTAAAAGATTTGTAGACTGGCTTGGAGCAGCCATATCAAGGTCGGTCATGTAAACGTCCCAGCAGTCTTCAAGATTTCGTGCATTACCCTCTAAAAAACTGCTTGTGACCTTTTCGGAATCGCCGCTGCTGCCCCATATAAACTGAAAATGTTCAGACTCATAATAATGGTATGAGCTATTAAAATTATAAAATGGATCACGCACATCATATCCGGCGGCTCCTACTTGGAATAATGGGATAGACGACGCAGATACGGCGATAGCAGCCGCAGCAGAAATAAATTTTTTTAGTATTTTCATGCTTTTTACCTCTTTTCTTTCAAGTGAATAATTTTACCGTAATCAGATACTATTATAATATCATAACATTATCTTCGTGTCAATACAGAATAGTCATAAAAAAATAAAAAAACACATAAAATTAAAAAAAGGAGCTTCTCTTAAAAAATATATAAAACAGGAGATGTGTTATGAAAAAGAAAAATATTATTGAACTGCTTATTTTCATTCTGTTTGCCGAACTTGTCGGGGCGCTTTCAGCACTTCTGACGGGGGATTTCTCTCAAAGTTATTCTGTCATTGTAAAGCCGCCTCTTTCACCGCCGGGAATATTATTTCCGATAGTATGGACAATACTTTATGCACTAATGGGAGCATCGGCATTTATCATATTCAAAGCTAAAAAACCGCAGATGTACAAAAGTGCTGCCTTGAAAGTATATGCGCTGCAGCTGTTTGTGAATTTCCTCTGGAGCATTATTTATTTTCGATTTGAGCTTTTATTGCTTGCTGCAGCCGATATAATACTGCTTGATGTACTAGTTTTTGTTATGATAGTCAGATTCTTTAAAATAAGACCCACAGCAGCGCTTATAAATATACCCTATATCATCTGGCTGCTGTTTGCAACATATCTTAACATAGCAACTGTAATATTGAACTGAGTTATAAAAAATACTCAGTGTGA
>CADBQZ010000069.1 GCA_902796865.1 uncultured Ruminococcus sp.
AGTGGCGTAACTTATAAGCCGCTTGAAACGCAGAATAATTCCGTTTAGCTCCCTGTTATCAAATTGTTATCACTGAGATTTTGAGACTTCGGAAATGGCGTATCTACGCTATTTCTGAGGTCTTGTTTATTATTCCCACTCCACTGTTCCCGGAGGCTTTGAAGTAATATCATACACTACTCTGTTGACGTGTTCTACTTCATTTGTAAGGCGATTGGAAACTCTTGCAAGCACATCGTAAGGGATCTTAGCCCAATCAGCAGTCATGAAATCGTCAGTTGTCACAGCTCTTATTGCAATGAGATGATCGTATGTTCTATGGTCACCCATGACTCCGACTGTTCTTACATCGGGCAGAACAGCAAAAAACTGTGTCAGCTCATTTTCAATACCGCTCTTTTTTATCTCATCACGGAATACTGCATCTGCTTCCTGAAGTACCTTTATCTTTTCTTCAGTTATTTCTCCCATGATACGTACTCCAAGACCCGGACCCGGGAATGGCTGTCTCCAGACAAGCTCTTTTGGTATGCCGAGCTTCTCACCGACTTTTCTTACTTCATCTTTGAAAAGGTCTCCGAGCGGCTCTATAATGCCGTCGAATTTTATATCATCAGGCATTTTTACCATATTGTGATGCGTCTTTATCGTAGCAGTACTTCCTTTTCCGCTCTCGTTGCCCTTGCCGCTTTCGATGCGGTCCGGATAAATAGTTCCCTGAGCAAAAAATCCTCCGTCTGCCTGTTCACGTATTTTATCCCAGAATACTTTATAAAACTCTGTACCGATAGTCTTACGCTTTTCTTCAGGATCGGTTATGCCTTTAAGCTTTTCAATAAACTGCTTCTGACAATTCACTCTTATAAAATTCATGTCAAACAGCTTTGTAAATGTCTGTTCAACGAAATCGCCTTCGTCTTTTCGCATAAGCCCCTGATCGACAAATACACAAGTGAGCTGTTTTCCTACTGCACGGCTTAAAAGTCCTGCTGCGACCGAAGAATCAACTCCTCCCGAGAGACCAAGTATTACCTTCTTATCACCTATTTTTTCACGCAGAGCTTCTACTGTATTTTTTATAAAGTCATCCATTACCCAGTCGCCTTTACAGCCGCATACTTCAAACAGGAAGTTTTTAAGCATCTGCTTTCCATATTCGCTGTGAGTTACTTCCGGATGGAACTGAACAGCATAAAGCTTTTTATCAGCATTTTCCATTGCAGCGCACGGACAGTCTTTTGTATGAGCGGTCACCTTAAATCCTTCCGGAACCCGACTTATATAGTCGTTGTGGCTCATCCATACTATATTTTCGTTTGGGATATCCTTGAATATCGGACTATTTTCATCGACTATGAGAGGCGTTTTGCCAAACTCAGAATTAACGCATGGAGATACTTCACCGCCCAAAGTGTAAGCGACTATCTGACAGCCATAGCAAAGACCAAGTATCGGGACACCGATCTCAAATATCTCCTTTGATATATGCGGAGAGCTTTCTTCGTAAACGCTGTTAGGGCCGCCTGTAAATATGATTGCTGACGGAGCAGCTTTTTTTATCTCTTCGATAGGTGTTTTGTAGCTTTTTACTTCGCAGTAAACACCGCATTCTCTTACTCTTCTTGCGATAAGCTGATTATACTGACCGCCGAAATCAAGCACTATACATAACTGATGATCCATAAAAAACTCCTCATTATATTATTTGTCCGTGATAAAGCGGACATAGATTTTCTGAATAATATTTTTTCAAACTTACGTTATCACTGTTCTATATCATAGAACATACGGTAACGCTTTTCATTATGCGAATAACAGCTAAGAACAAAACCTATAGCTATATACATACTTAAAAGAGCTGTACCGCCTGCACTGAAAAACGGAAGCGGTATTCCTATTACCGGCATTACCTTCAATACCATTCCGATATTCATGAAACAATGTATAAAAAGCATTGCAAATGTTCCCATACATATAAGCTTGCCGAGCAGATCCATAGTTTTCCTGCTGTCGTTCAGCACCTTGATACAGATGTACGCAAGCACTCCTATAGTGATAACAGCACCGACAAATCCGCAGGTCTGTCCTATATGTGCAAACATAAAGTCGTTATGTATCTCCGGTACTTCCACAAATTTATCGCTAAAGAAACCGTTTCCAAAAAGCTTTCCTGAGCGAAGCGCTGATAGTCCAAGATTTTGCTGGTATTCAAGTCCCATAGGGTCAGTACCCGGATGTATAAGTACCATTATTCTCTTTTTATGGAGTGACTGTAGCACATAATTCCACAAAAGATATATCGCCGGCGGCGTGATAACAAGCGCTGCAATTATATATTTGAAAGAAAGACCGGCTGAAAAGAGCATTGTTACAAACATTACTAAGAATACAAGAGCTGTACCATAGTCACCCTGTAAGGCAACTATACCTATATGTATAGCACCGTGGATAAGTATAAATAAAAGGTGAAGCGGATGATTTATATTTTCCTGATCCTTATGAAGATGATAGGAAAAACTCAGTATAAATGAAAGTTTTAAAAATTCTGATGGCTGCATACTTGTGAAACCGATATTGAGCCAAGCTCTGTCATCTGCTCCCGCTCGCTGCATTCCGAGAGATGTAAATGTCAGCGCTATCAGCGCAAGTGAAGCAGGTATATATAAAAACCACAGCTTCGTAAAATGATGATAATCCAATGATGCTATTATAAGTGCAGCACCGATACCGAGAAAAGTTGATACAAGCTGAATTATATAATATCTTGCTTCTATGTCTGCTGTGCCGGTCGCATAAAGCGAATATAACAGCAATACACTAAAAAGCGCACAAAGCGTTACCGCTACAAGCAGCGGCTTGTCAAGGCGCTTATAATATTTAGAAATTTTTTTCACAAATGAATTCATATTATCTGCCTTTCGATAATTTTATTGACTGACAGCATTCCAATACTTTCTGTCGAGACTTCTTAACTGTATAGCCGCCGATATATGTTCTTTTTCTATTATCTCACTTTTTCCAAGATCGGCTATAGTTCTTGCGACCTTTAATATCCTGTCATATGCTCTTGCAGAAAGTCCTAATCTGTCGAAAGCTTCGCCGACAAATTTATCAGCTGCACTGCTCATTACGCAAAATTCCCTGAGCTTGTCCGGAGTGATATTTGCGTTGCAGTTTATGCCGGTACCGCTGAATCTTTCATTCTGTATATTCCTTGCAGCAGTGACTCTTTTGCGTATATCTGCTGAAGATTCTTCTTTTGAATTTGATGAAAGATCCTGATATTCTACAGGAGAAACTTCTATATGAAGGTCGAATCTGTCAAGAAGCGGTC
Organism: uncultured Ruminococcus sp.; assembly: GCA_902796865.1. GTDB lineage: Bacteria > Bacillota > Clostridia > Oscillospirales > Ruminococcaceae > Porcipelethomonas. The sequence goes on from CADBQZ010000069.1 coordinate 3,335, forward strand.
CTGAGATCTTTGAAAGATATGCCGCTACTTGTTTCTGCGAGCATCTGCATTTTCCGCTCGGATGTCCATAATAACCGCATGGACATGGATTCATGGCTGCTATGAGCATTATTGATGCCGGATATGAAACGGTACCTGCCGACCTTGAGATAGTAACTTTTCCGTCCTCAAGCGGCTGACGAAGTATCTCGAGCGTTCTTCTGTCAAACTCAGCCAACTCGTCTAAAAACAAAAGACCGTTATGTGCAAGCGAAATTTCTCCCGGATGCGGAACAGAACCGCCTCCGGCAAGTCCTGCCGCAGATATAGTGTGATGAGGTGTCCTAAACGGTCTTACCGTTACAAGCGGCGATTCGCTGTCTAATATTCCGGCTATCGAATGTATCTTTGTAGTCTCTATAGATTACTCAAAGGTCATATCGGGAAGTATTGACGGCATTCGTTTTGCAAGCATACTTTTTCCGCTTCCCGGAGTACCTATAAGTATAGCATTATGTCCGCCCGCTGCTGCTATCTCAAGAGCCATTTTTGCTATCTTCTGTCCTTTTACATCAGCAAAATCGAACTTCATAAGCTTATCATTTTTAACAGGCACGAATTTTTCCTGTTTTTCTATCATTGTTCTGCCGCTTAGATGTTCAAGCACATTTACAACGCTGTCTGCACCGTAAATGTCTATCCCGTCCACAACAGATGCTTCATATGCGTTTCCTTTGGGAACAAACACTCCTTTATAACCGGATTCCTTTGCGAGTATCACCATAGGCAATACTCCCTCGACCGGACGGATATCACCATTGAGTGCAAGCTCGCCTATAAAGCAGTATTCATCAAGGGAGCTTTCGATATATCCGGACGCTTTCAAAACGGCTATAAATATCGCAAGATCGTGTACAGGACCGCTTTTTCTCGTTCCTGCCGGTGCAAGATTTACCATTACTCTTGCGATCGGAAACTCTATATTACAGCTTCTGAATGAAGCTTTTATCCTTTCACGGCTTTCCTTTACAACAAGATCAGGAAGACCCACTATCTCAAAAACAGGGATACCTCTGCTGATCTCCGTTTCGACATCAACATTGAAGGAATTTAACCCGAATAAACCTAAACTGTTGATCTTAGCATACATTATCTGACCTCCGCCGTTTTTTATATCTCGCTGAAGTTTCCAAGAAATTTGAAGTATTCAAGTTCCTGTGAAAGCTCGGAAAGAAGTGCTGTCACCTTGTTATCTTTAACATTTCCGTCAAAATCCAGATAAAACAATACATCAAAGCTTCCGTCTGCAACAGGTCTGTTTTCTATCTTTGAAAGATTCATATTGCTTATGAAAAATTTTGACAGAAGCCTGTAAAGACTTCCTTCGCTGTTTGAAAGTCTTAGATTGACCGATATCGTATCTGCATCATCAGATACAAGAAACTTTTTTGAGATACATATGAATTTTGTATAATTCGGTATCACGTTTGATATGCCTCTGTCGGCTATTTCCATTCCATAAAGTGCGGCACAGTTTTCTGAACATATAGCGGCACGCTCGCCGCCGTTCTGGCTTACATATTCGGCAGCATTCGCCGTATTGATAGATTCTACCGGTTCATATCCATGCTGTGAAATATATGATGAACATTGGCTCAGCGCCTGCGGATGTGAATAAACTTTTTTAATGGAAGATATATCTGTTCCGGGTTTTACAGCAAGACAGTTCGTTATCTCTATCTTTATCGTTTTTACAATGTAAAGATCATATTTTCTCATAAGATCATATGTCTGCGTAACAGACCCTGCCGTGGAATTATGTATAGGTATTATACCGAAATCTGTTTCACCGCTTTCGACCGATCTGAACACGCTCTCAAAATCGTGAAAGAAGGTTATATCGTTATCTTTGAAAAGCTTTCGTGCCGCAGTTTCCGAATTCGATCCTGCCGTTCCCTGACAGCCTATCCTGCTTTTTGAATCTATAACAAGTGTTCCGGGAGCGTATTCCTTAGTTTTCCTATAAAGATCATTCTGCTGGAGCGACTTGCTTATATCCATTATCTCGGTAAAAAAGACCGCTGATGCGTCCTTTAATCTTTCAGGACTTTTTTCCCTTACTTTTTCTATGATCGCTTGTTCTCTTCCTTCCTGAAAAACGGGAAGATCGTGTTCTTTTTTATATTGTGCGACCTGTCTGCAAAGCTCCATACGCTTGCAGAATACTGACAAAAGATCGCTGTCGAGTCTGTCTATCTGTGAACGAAGTTCATTAAGATCCATATATATTCCTTTCATATAAACAGCAGTGCATTTTCGCTGTAAAAATCTTATAATTACTTTTATCCCTATATCTAACATTATAACACGTTTTTAAAAAAATGTAAATACAGGCATTTTTGTAAAATAAAATTTTATTTTTTCAAAACAAGCATTTTTCAAAATAGTTATTGCAAAATATATCTCTCATATGCTATAATAAATGCAAAGCATTTATTATAGCATATCGCTTTGCTTTATGCTATGTCCATATTGAACAGCAAAACGATTTGATGTTCAATATAATATAACAAAAAAATAATCGAAAAGAGAGCAGCTATGTACTTTGAAGATCTGAAAAGAGACATGAAAGTGACCCCTGATCCTGTTTTGATAGATAAACAGAAAATGATAAATTTTGCTTTGCAATATGATAATGTCCCGATACATACCGATGAGGAATATGCAAAAAACTCACGTTTTGGACAGCTTCTTGCACCAGGAGTTATGACATTTTTGGAGGTATGGGCAAAATATCTTGAAAAGGATCTGTTTGGTGAACAGCTTGTTGCCGGAATGTCTACAAAGATCGAATGGTCATCGCCTGTTTTTGCAGATGATATGCTTCATTCAGAAGCCGTCATAACAGACCTTATAAGCAAAAGCAGCAGGAACGGTATCGCTGTTTTAGAGATAAAAGCATATAACCGTGATAATGTTCATGTAATGACTGCAGAAGTAAAGGCTGTTGTCAAAAAAAGAAAGGAACGATAAAATGGAGATAACATCTGAACTTATGAAAAAAGTTAAAAAAGCAGAAAGCCCTGAAGAGATACAAAAGATCGCCAGCGAAAACAATGCGGAGATCTCACTTGAAAATGCAAAAATGATATTTGCGGCACTTCAGGCAGGAAAATAAAAAATACTTTATAAAATAATGTGGGCGCTCTTTTTAAGAGCGCCCTTATTTTTATTCATTTTCTTTGAGATAAGCAATAAGTTTTTCCTGCATAGGTATAGTCTCTTCAAGAAGTTCCTTTGCTTTGTCGGGTTCATTCGCCCTTAAAAGTGCTACTATCTCGCTGTATGCTTCATAGAGCTTTAACGCTGAAAGATTTCCTGTAACACCTTTCAGTGTATGTGCTTTTTCAAGCGCCTTTGCAAGATCGTTACTTTCAAAGTACGGCATCACCTTGTTATCCTCAAATGCCTTCGGAAGCTTTTTGAGCATCTTTTCAAAAATACTCTGCTTTCCCATAAATCTTTTGAGTCCGTCCTCAATATCTACTCCTAATTCTGAAAGTTTATCATTATCATACATGATCTTTTCCTCCTTTTTACATTTATTCACGGTCGTCTTTTTTGCCGTACTTAATAAGCATCTTTACTATCTCACCTATATCAAGAGGTTTTGCAAGATGTCCGTTCATGCCCGATTCAAGAGCTTTTTTCTTATCTTCTTCAAAAGCATTTGCAGTCATAGCAACAATAGGCACTGATGCAGCCACAGGATCTTTCAGATCTCTTATCGCCCTTGTCGCCTTATATCCGTCCATATACGGCATCTGTATATCCATAAATATAAGATCATAATATCCCGGCTCTTTAAGACTTACCATATCTACTGCGACCGAGCCGTCTGATGCTTCTTCGACTGTAACACCCATTTCTTCAAGAACATCTTTGGCGATCTCACGGTTAAGCTCATTATCTTCTACAAGCAAAAGCCTTACATTTGAAAAATCAATATCTTCTTCGGATACCGGAACTTCTTCTGTCTTTGCTTTTTCATTTTGTATCCTGAAATACATATGACAGGTCACAGTCGTGCCAAGTCCAAGGGCACTGTCGATATCAATAGTACCGCCCATAAGTTCTACAAAATTCTTTGTTATAGCCATTCCAAGACCCGTACCCTGTATTCCGCTTACTGTGGTATTTTTTTCCCTGGTAAACAGATCAAATATCGTGTCAAGGAACTGCTTGCTCATGCCTATACCGGTATCGCTGAATATCATATCATAAGCACCGTAGCCTTCTCTGTCAGATGGCTTTTGCTCAAGCGTAACGTTTATGCTGCCGCCCGGCTTTGTGTATTTCAGCGAATTGCTTACTATGTTCATTATGACACGGTTCATTCTTAAAGCATCGAAATATATTTCTTCGTCGGTGAGATTTTTTATTTCAAGTGTAAGTTCAAGATCTCTTTCTTTTGCGTTCGGCTGCATTATCTCTATGAACTGTTCAAAATTATACCGTATATTGTTGGGTGTCTCTTCGATTATTATTTTATTGTTTTCGATCCTTGCCATGTCAAGCACATCATTTATAAGAGACAGAAGATGATTCCCCGAAAGCTCGACCTTGTCAAGACATTCCTCCATTTTTTCCGGATCATTTATATACTTTTTCGCCATTGCTGTAAATCCGAGTATCGCATTCATAGGCGTTCTTATATCATGTGACATATTGAAAAGAAACGTGCTTTTAGCCTTGCTTGCAGACTCGGCTTTTTCTCTTGCTTCACGAAGCTTTTCATTATACTCATTCTGCCGCCTGAGTTCTTCTGTTTTATCGGCAAATCCTAAAACTATTGCATCTATCGTTTTCTTGTTGCCGACTCTTATAACTCTCATCTGGCAGTATTTTTGTTCATTTACATCGTTAAAGGCATGGTAATTCACAACATAGGATTTGTGACGGGAAAGTTGCTTTTTAATATAATCAGTTTCGGAATATTCCATTACCATATTACGGTCTTCTTCAATGATCTTGTTCTCAATATAATACTTTCTCAGATCGGAAAAAGTCCTTTTCTTTTTATTGATATACTCACCGAATATATTTGAATAGTTACCGCCAAGATTATATGGTGTAAATGAATCTTCGTTAAGATCAACATACAAAACTATAGTGTATTCATTTGCAAGTATCCTTATTATCTCGTTGCTTTTGTTTATATGACTTCGGCGTTCACGCTTACGCTTGAATTCATCATCTTTATCGGAAAATCCCAGGATAGCCGCATTCGGATATCCGTCACTTCCGACCTTTACGACTTTCAGTTCAAAGAATCTGGGAAGACCGTTGCTTTGTGAGCGGTATATGACGCTGTAATCATTCTTCTTGAAAAGCTGCTCTTTCATGTTATCAAGAGAAGCATATCGTATAAGATCTTCTTTGTCTTCGTCGACTACTATCGTATTGACATAGTATTCGAGCAGCTGATCGTATTTTATCCTGTTTAAGTCACAGCTTTTGAATATACTTTCCGCTTCAGGTGTCATTCTGTAAGGAATTATAGTCTTATCTTTCATATCAAGATAAATTATAGTTGTATATTCAGTCGAAAAGAAAGAGATTATATCCTGATTTCTTTTTAGCTCAGCTTCTTTGCGCTGTGTATCGTTCATATCTTTAAGAATGCACAAAGCTATTATATCACCGCATTTTTCATCTCTTGACATAAAATATATCTGCTTACGACAATGCGGTTGCTTATTCTTTTCGTATACCCAGAAAACAAACTCATACATCTTTTTTCCGGAAAGGAAATTAGCTATAAGAAATTCCCTGTCGGTATTTGAAAGATATTCCTTTACTGTGCCGTTAAAAACATTATCCGAAAGCCAGCGCATAAATTCCATATACGGCACCGGATCGCCCAGATCAGGTTCTATAACATTTGCTTCATGCGTATCTTCTGTATACGAAACTATATTGCTCGTGATTATATCTCTGCTGAGATTTATTTCAAAATATGCCGAAGCATCAGAGTTTATCGCTTCTTTATAAATACTTTCTTTAAAAAGAAGCGTTCTGAAATGTTCAAGATGATTGCGGTCTCTGTCTATATTTTTTGCAAAGGTTATTTCGCATATATCTCCGTCGACCATTTTTACAAATATGACCTTTGTTTCCATCCAGTGTATCACGCCGTCGTCGCCTATTTGTTTATGCTGGAAAGCAACGGTTTTCTTGCCCATTTTAAAATCCGCAATAAGGGCTTTTCTTGAAAAAATATGTTTAAAAGCTCTGCTCTCATCAATGTCGGGTATACTTTCTGCACCAAGCTCTATAAGTTCATCAAACTCTCCCTTTTCAGACGCTTTTTTAGCTATGAATCTTTCATACTCTATCATGTGATATGTATTCTTTGTAAGATTTACAAATATGCACAAGTCATAAACTCTTTTTATAGCCTCACACAGAGTCATACTGTCATTAAATTCTTCCTTATCAATTACTATCCTGTCTTCGCCGTTATCCATATCGTGTCCTCCACAGTTCCTTATTGAACGTATCAATTTTTAATTGTATTTGATACGTATCTCAATACTATAGCAAATTTTATAAATTCATAGTGCATTTAATGTTATTTTTGTCTATTTTTATTTTACCATATATATGCCGATATGTCAAGCAAAAGCAAGATATAAATTTAAATATATAAATATTGGCTGCCCTTTCGGACAGCCGATATTCGATATTAATTATTATTTAGCATAGATCTGATCGTCATATTTATACAGGATAAGCGTAACGTTCAAGTTTCCGTTAAGTGTTCTTATTTTATCTATAAATTTCTTTTGATCTGCATCATTTTTAAGCTCTATACTATAAACAAGGTCAAAAAGTGTTCCAAAATCTACAGTCTTTACTCTTTTTAGTCTCCAGCCGTCTGTAAATTCATCGAGCGTATCATCAAATAAGCCCTGATAGTTGAGATTCTCCGGAACAGTTATCTTCAATGTCATCGAAGATGTCTTAGGAGCACCAAAATTGATAAAGTTGAGTATCATTATGAATACGCCAAGTAAAACTATGAATAAAAGTGCAAATGCGATATATCCAAGTCCGCAGCTTACGCCGATAGCCATTGCAAAGAATATGTATGCAATATCCTTTGGGTCGCCCGGAACGCTTCTGAATCTTACCAGTGAAAATGCACCTGCAAGTCCGAGAGCCTTTGATGTGTCATTTATAAGAAGTATTATTATAGCAACTATAGAAGGAAGCATTATTATCGACATAACATAGCTTCTGCTGTAGCTTTCTTTTTTGTGAGTGATAATGTATACAACGCTTACCAATACGCTGAGTATCAAAGATGCGGCGATACACAGTAAAAAGTCTGTGAATCCTTCTGTGCCTGATAATGTAGAATTGTCTGATAAAATTGAATCAAAAATATTAAGCATAAATATTAACTCCCTTCTCTTCGTTGATCTTTGTTCTTACGAAATTCTGATAAGCTTTTCCGTACTTTGAAAAACTTGTTTTATAGATGCCCAATTCTGAAAGTGTTTTGCTGAGCCACAAAGGCATTGAATCGGTTATCTTTATTTCCATGAGTCTCTGATCCGGTCTTAAGATCTGTCTTCCATAGCTTTCTTTACCAAGAGTAAGATCATAACGTCTGTCGGTTATCTTTCTGTCAAAAGTAAGTCTGAAATCCTTATCGTCTTTTCCGAAAAATGCCATTCTTTGATAGCTTATGTACTGTGCCGGTTTTATATTGTAATTGCTCTTGAAAACATCTATTTCATCGAGAACCTGTTCGTCTATGTATTTATCAGTCTGAGGTCTTATCCCCGTCTTCATATATACATCGGCTTCACGTCTTGTCATTGATACACGGCGCTTTGTAACTATGCCGCCTATCTTCTTTTTGATCTCGATGAATACTTTGTCATCAAGTCCGCATGGTGAGAAATAACTCCTTATTCTGAGCTTTTCTTTATAATAAGGCTTTGAGAGCGATTCTCTTATAAGAAAGCTGTCGGACGTATCATAATAAATGTTGTATATTCCGTATTCCTTTCCGCCTACACAATATTTATCAGGCTCCATATAAGGTTCTATAGCTTTTAAAAGCGCTTTGAACTGATTCATATCAAGCATGAATTTTATTTCTTTTCTTTTAAATGTTTTGATTGCCATATCATATATACCCGAATCATTTTCTTCGGGGATCCTCCTTTCAAATTCTTTAAGTATATGATACAGTGCCTTCCTTAAATTAATCTTAAAAAATACAAACTTTTCTTGATTTTTATTTTTGACTTCTTTAATATTTGTTTTTACCCATATAAATAGTATATTGCGAAAACGTTTTAGTCTGAAAAATATTTTTTTGGATTTTAAGATTATTTTAAGAAAAGCGTTTTATAATATGAACATAAACAAAAGCACTTCAAAAAATTCTGAAACGTTTAAAACTTTAAGATTATTTTAAGAAAAGTGTTTTATAATAACATCATCAAAGCAAACGAAAACTAATTTCAGATAAAAGGAGAGATCAATATGACAAAGATCAAAAAGATGAAAAAGATATTATCCGTATTCACATCAGCAGCACTTGCTGTCGGAGGTTCGGGTATCACATCAGCAGTGATTGCAGAACTTGAAACTGTTTCAGCTGCATCAGCCGGTGATCTGAACAATGACGGCAAAATAACCACAGCAGATGTAGTAATGCTGCAGCAGTATCTTACCGGAAAAAGAACGCTTGATTCCTATTCAGAAGCCGATACTAACGGTGACGGGAAAATAAACGTTTTTGATCTGGTATCATTAAAACGCAAAGCGATCAGTGCATCAGTATCAGATGTAAACTATATACACTTAAACGAAACTTCCATTACCACCGAGGGCAGCGGTATGAAACTCAGTGAAAACGATACTGTTGTTACCATTTCCGCAGAAGGTACATATCAGATCGACGGAACTCTCACAGATGGTCAGATACGTGTAGAAGCAGCCGATACAGATATAGTTACCATTATATTGAATGGTGTAAATGTTACTTGCTCGACAGGCGCACCTATCTATATCGAAAATGATAACAGCACAGTATTATCACTTGCTGAAGGTTCATCAAATACCCTCAACGACAATGAGGCTTACTCAGGTACTGAGACTGGTTCGACTATCTGCTCAGGCAGCGATCTTGTCATCAGCGGCAGCGGCTCTCTTACAGTAAACTGCAATAATGTAGCTGCGGGAGCTGCTGTTATAGGTGACGGAAACATAACTGTAAAGAGCGGAAATATAAAAGTCACCTGTGCCGCAGATGAAAACGATGAAGGCGCTGACGGTATAGTTTCAACATCCGGCAATATTGATATTACAGGCGGAAAGCTCAATGTTAATTCAAAGGGCGGAGATGCCTTTAAATCAAAATCAGGCAATATAAATATAACAGGCGGCAATGTCACTGCCAAATCAGAAGCAGATGCTTTACAGGCAGGAGATGAAATAAATATAAGCGGAAACTCGACAATAGTAAACGCATTCGGCAAGCGCAGCTTTACTACAGGCGAAGGTGTCGCTCCTTCAATAACAGGCGGAACAGTATATGCAACAAGCAATGAAGAATTATCTGATACTTCAGGTATCACAGTAAACTCAATGCTTTTAGGTTATACTGAAAAGATAAACAAAGCCGAGATAAAGATACAGCAAAACGGAACGGACGTTATAACATTAACTCCGGATAAAAAATATACATACGCTCTCATAGTTGATTCAAAGCTTTCAAACGGCAAATATACCGTTTATACCGGCGGAACTCAGATGACACACGCCAATGCAGCAACTGAGGGAGAGTTCAACAAAACAGCAACAGTCACAGCATTCAACTCAGTTGCAGCAGTTACCGGAACAGTAATAGTTGAACCTGTCGAAAACACTATAGTTTTAGCCGACAGCGGTATCACGACCACAGGAACAGGAACTTCTCTGAGTGCAGACAATAAGATAGTTACCATATCAGAACCGGGAACATACACTGTAACAGGCGATATGACTGGCGGACAGATCATCGTAGATGTTGATAAGACAGCTTATCCTGACGGAGTAGTTACACTTTCACTTGCAGGAATGAGCCTTACAAATACTTCCGATTCACCGGTATATGTCGCACAGGTCGGTGACGAATGTGTTATCTCTGTTAAAAACGGAACTGTAAATACTATCAAGGACGGCAGTTCATATACAAATGCAGATACATCGGCAGGCGCTGTATACTCAAAGGACGATCTTAAGATAAAAGGCAAGGGTACTCTCAATGTTTACGGCAATTGTGAAGACGGTATCGTAAGCAAGGACGACCTGAAAATATATAACGGAACTATAAATGTATATGCAGCCGATGACGGAATAAGAGGAAAAGAATCTGTAAAGATAGGCGACGATGAAGATACAGATTTCAGCAACCTTAATGTTACTGTAGAGACAACAAGCGGTGACGGCATAAAGACTACTGATACAGAAGATACAGAAAAAGGCTGGATCATAATAAACGGCGGTACAGTAAATGTAACTGCAAAGGGCATGGCTGACGGCATACAGGCTGAAAGAGATCTTACTATAAACGGCGGAAGTGTTGACGTTTATACATATCAGGGATCAAATTTCGGCTCCGGAAGTGCTAACAATCAGGACAGCAATACAAACAAGACAAGCAATAGTGCAAAGGGTCTTAAAGCCGGTGATTCAGACGCTTCCATAACAGGAAATATCTATATAAACGGCGGAACAATTAATGTTGATTCAAGCGATGATGCTATACACTGCAACGGTGATCTTGACCTGTACGGCGGTAATATAACACTTGCATCGGCAGATGACGGTTGCCACTCTGACTCCAATCTCAATATTGGTGACAGCTCGGCAGATGATCTGGAAGATGTTTCGGTTTACATTTCCAAGTGCTATGAAGGCATGGAAGGCATGAACATAAACCAGAACAGCGGTTCAGTAATAGTAAATGCACAGGACGACGGATATAATGCCGCAGGCGGCGCAGACGGCTCAGGCAGTGTATCACCCGGCGGCTGGAATCAGGGCGGAAGACCAGGCTCTACCAGCTCAGGTAATTATTCACTCAATATAAAAGGCGGTCTTGCACTTGTAAACTGTCAGGACGGCGATCATGATGGATTTGATTCAAACGGTTCGCTCAATATCTCAGGCGGATATGCTATCTCAAACGGCAATGAACCATTCGATGCAGACGGTACAAAGTCCTATACAGGCGGCGTTTATATAACTAATGCAGGCTCAGGCGGCATGGGCGGCATGGGCGGTCCTGGCGGAATGGGCGGTTCAGAAATGACATCGACTGTATCAAATGAATCTGTATCTATAAGCTCCGGCACAAGAATAACTCTTGCAAACGGAAGCAATGTTATAGTATCGTTCGTTGCAAATAAAAATGTCGCAAAGCTTATAGCAGGATGTACAGCTTATCCGAATGCTAAATTCTATACAGGCGGCAACATCTCGGGCACACCTTCAGCATCCGGCGGAAGCCAGAGTATATACACAAGCGGAACTATCTCAGGAGGCACACAAGTAGGATAAAATGATATTTAAATATTGATCTCATCTTTATTCCTTTCATATTAAACTGTAAACGTCAAATATTATTTGGCGTTTACTTTTTTTATGCAAACATAAAAAAATCGTTCCTCATTTATGAAGAACGATCTTTGATAAAAAACAGCAATATCCGATATGAAGTTATTCTTTATGTTTCCAATAATCAAGCTCAGGCAAAGTCTTTTTAAGATAAGCACGAACTTCATCTTCAGAGTATTCACCGTTTGACATATGCTTTACACATACCTCGATAAGCTCATTTATATCACTGTATGTATATTTTCCATCCGCATAGCACCATTTACAGTAGCTGTCATTGAATGAACCATCCTTTTCACGGCTTATCAGTTCATCTTCAAGCGGCATACCGCAGCATTGACAGATAAGCTTTCTGGGCGACCCCAGAAGAGTATTTATAGAAACGTCAAAAAGCTTTGATAAAAGCTTCAGCGTTTCAGTGTTCGGAACAGTTTCGCCGTTTTCCCAGCGAGAGACTGCCTGACGTGTTACAAATACCTTTTCTGCAAGGTCGTCCTGTGAAAGACCATTCTTGGTGCGAAGTTCATAGATTATTTTTGATGTTTCCATTGATATTCCTCCTATTGTTAAATCATGATGCTATTATTATATCACGTTCGCTCCTGACCGTCAAGCAACTTACTGTTGCGGAGAAATGTACTTTTTCTTGAATGAAATACATAAAGAGTACAAATTTGTTCCATAAACGATCAACAGAAATATAATTGGATAAGACGAAAGCGGAAAAATTACAATTGAACTCATATGATTGTTGGTTTGTCAATGATGTGATACAAAAATTTCAAAAAAGTTCACCATTTGAAAGGAAGGCACTGATATAATCAGCAGGAGAC
>CADBQZ010000070.1 GCA_902796865.1 uncultured Ruminococcus sp.
GATTTCGCCCTCTGCGGAGGGCGACAGGGACGCTGTCCCTTGACCCTGCAAGCTTTTGAAAAAGCTTGACCAAAACTTTTAGATTTAGCTTCTTTAGTTCCCTTATATAATTCTTTAAATACAAAAAGACCGGAATAATTTTCCGGTCTTTTTCGCTATATTTACTTGGCTGGTTCTTCCATTGCAGCCTCTCTTTTAAGGTCTTCGAGGTATTTTTTCTCACGTAATTTCTTTTTGAGCGCTTTTTTCTTCTTTGTGAAATAAAGTATCAAAAGAAGTCCGCCGAGTACGATGACGGCCGTTTCAAGAATTATCATTCCGTTGACGACTTTGGATATAAAGTGTGTCACGGCAGTGTAGATGCTGTTATTGCGGACAATAAGCTTTTCTTCAAACTTTGAAAGCTTTATCATGAGCGTCGGTACCAGCATGATAACTGACGCACATATAAACGATACCGCCATCCAGTAGCTTGCAAGTGACGTTCTTGTGAGTGATATTGCGATCAGGAGCAGCATACATAAAAGTGCAAGTCCGCCGCATACATACATCGCAGGAGCAAGGTCGTTGTAATAACTAAATGCTCTTTTTAGTATTCCAGTGTTGTCGATAAGCGAAAGCATATATACATCAGAATAATTCTCTATTTCATCTTTTGCGGCTTGTATAGTATGCTCCATCTGAGCGGTATACTCATCATCTTTTTTTATGTTGTTTTCGTTTGCAAACTTGTCAAAATATCCTTTTATGCTTTCTTCAAGCTTTGAATAATCAAAATCTGAATGTTTATATTCCTGGTCTTCGGTATCAGCACCGCCGTTTTTCTTGTAATGGCTGAACAGATTTATTATCTTTCCGTCTATGACCTGTTTCACGTCATCTTCGGATATCGCTGACATATAAACATCTGCCGGTATCTTTGAATAGTTAGTGCTGTTATCGAAATATTTTTCTATTTCTTCGGTAACTATTGCCGGTATATTGTTGTCGGCTGAATTTGATATATAAGCCTTTTCATTTGTTACATAAAAATTAAGTATTGCCGTTACAGTAAAGCCTATGAGCGAAAAAACGAGTATTATCGAAATAATAAGATTAGGAGCGTATTTATCGGTTATCTTCATCTATGCGCCTCCTTACTTATTAAACTTCTTTTCGACGAGTTCACATATAACTGCAAGTCTGTCTTCTGTCGGACCTAAAAGGTTCCCGTAACAGGTATAAAGCGTGAGCCTGTCTTCTTCTGTGGGTTTTAAAAGCGTATTATCGGTATCCTTGAAATAGGTTATCTCTTTTGCTTTGTATTTGAATTCACCGTATGATGTTGTAAGTATTATCTCGTCTCCCTCTTTTACCTTGTCAAGATCAAGGAAGAATGTGTTGCAGTGTGCATCTAAAACGACATTGCCCTTTTCGCCGATCACTACAGAGCCGATATACTGACAAACGCCTTCATGGAGAAGGTCTTCTGTGCTTCCGAAAAAGACGGGTGCTTCAAGATCTATAGAGTTTATTTTTAACTCTGCATACTGCATACCGAACGAAGGGTATACTATCTTGTTTCCATCGTCGAGTTCTGCTTCAACTTCGTTCTGACTGTATTTTATCTCATTTATCTTTTCGTGCTTCATATCCGATGAAAATACGATATTTGCGGCTGCCATTGCTTTCTGATAAGGTGCATAAGCAAATGCGGCAATTATGCCGCCGCATATCATAAGTATTATCAGAGGAGACAAAAGCATCACAAGAAGGTTCTTTTTAGCCATTTTTCTTCCTCATATTTTTAGATTTTTTTGAACACTTCGAGATGAGTCCGTAAGCGCCGATACAACCTGCTGCTGCAACTCCGGCACATACTGCCGGTATTGTTCCGTTTCCTTCTTCATCCGAACTGCTTTCTTCACCGGTCGTATCGACAAGTTTTCCGACAGGAGTTACGAGCTGGATATTGCCGTCTTTGTCTCTTACGGTAACGATGTAATTCTTGTCTGCTTTTTTCTCTATAGAAACGTCAAGACCAAGCTCTTTTCCGGTATCTGAGATCTGGCTCAATATCTTTGCTATATCCTGACCTGTCATTTTCTCGGTTATTTTCTGTACCCAGTTATTTCCGTTTACATCACTGCTGCTGTTATTTCCGGAAGGATCACCGCTTTCTGATGAAGATGAGCCTTCGCCCTTCATTTCTGCTACAGTTTTGCCGAAATAACGCATAGCAAAATCGTCCATTTCCGAACCGATCGTGCCGAATTTTTCTACCATTATGTCATACTGCGAAGATGTGAATTTTGATGTATTGAGAAAATTCTGTAGAGTCTGCACGTATTCTTCAAGGAATCCGGCGGCTCTTGCAGCTGCTACGACATCATCTGGGGTGGCAGCAGATACGCTCATTCCGGCTGTGCCGATTATTAATGCTGACGAAGCGCAAGCAGCTATTTTTTTCAATGTGATATTCATAAGAAACCTCCGCTCTTTAAGACAAAGAAATAGTCTTAAACATATCTTATATTTTTCTCTTTTTTAAGTTAATGATACTTTGTGATTTGCACAAATATTCCGTAAAAGTTTATGCAAACTAACGAAATA
>CADBQZ010000071.1 GCA_902796865.1 uncultured Ruminococcus sp.
CTCAGCAATGCAGGAGCATCGAAGATAGCAGCAATGATAGCCGAACAGACTAAAAAGCTGGGGCTAGCTATAGGCGATAAATTTAAAGGGTAAAGGATAAAGGTGTATTTATGGGAAAATTAAAAAAGATCTTATCAGGAGCATTGGCTTCATGTTTGATGCTTACAAGCAGTCTGATAAGCGGCAGTACTTCGGCGGCATACCAGAGAGTATCGGTGCATGATCCGTCTGTTGTTAAGCTTTCTGACGGCGGATATTACATAGCCGGTTCACACTTGGCAGCGGCACGTTCAAATGATCTGAAAAACTGGACAGTTGCAGCAAATTCTAATTTAGGTACTAAGAATACTACATTTTTCAAAAATATATATACTGATCTTGCAGTTCCGGCTAAATGGTCAAACACTTCAACTGGATATGATCTTTCAGGAAATCTTTGGGCACCGGATATAATTTATAATCCGAAAATGAAAAAGTATTGTATGTACCTGAGCGTAAACGGCGATAACTGGCATAGTTCTATCGTTTTGTGTACATCGGATAATATTGACGGACCATACACTTATAAGGATACTATCGTTTATTCAGGCTTTGAAACTAATCCGGCAAATCCGGCAAACAGCTATAAAAATACAGATGTTGAACGTGTTCTTGGAACAGCTCCAGATCTTAGCCGTTATCTTGTGAACGGTCGTTGGAATGCAGAATATGGTACAAATGCTATTGATGCCTGCGTATTTTACGATGAACAGGGAAAGTTATGGATGATCTATGGTTCATGGTTTGGTGGATTGTTTATGTTGGAACTTGACGAGAATACCGGACTTCGTGATTATAACGTTAAATATCCCACAAAGTCGAGCGGAGGTTCTGTTCAGTCTGATGCATATATGGGTACACACGTTGCAGGGGGGCACTGGAATTCAGGTGAAGGTCCTTATATCGAATATATGAAAGATCCTGTGACCGGAAAGGGTTACTATTATCTGTTCATATCTTACGGTTGGTTTAATACTTATGGCGGATATAACATGAGAGTTTTCCGCAGTTCCAATCCGGATGGACCTTATGTAGATGAAAACGGAAACAGTGCTATATATTCAAAAGCAGCTTCAGATAATGCACATAATAACACAAATGGCTGGACGGGTATGCGTCTTATGGCTAATTACCAGTGGAGCTGCAATAAGGAGCCGTTCAGAGCTCAGGGACATAATTCGGCGCTTATGGACAATGACGGAAAGCTTTATGTCATTTACCATACAAAGTTTGATAATTATGATCCGGGTTTCCATGAAGTCAGAGTTCATCAGCTTATAATGAATGAAGATGGCTGGATAACAGCTGCGCCATATGAATATTCCGGTGAATCACTTTCAAAAAATGGTCATTCTCTTAAAGCTGTTACAGGCGAATATGAGTTCTTGTATCATTCTCCGAATCAGGATTTTTCAAACGAAAAGTATGCTAATGTTGATAAGCCGTGCAAAGCAGTACTTAATGAGAACGGCACTGTAACAGGCGATATATCAGGTACATGGACAATGAAAAACGGCACTCCATATATGTCTTTTACATATGGAGATATAACATATAAGGGTGCATTTCTGGTACAGGCAGATGAATCAGATGCTATGACAAAGAAAATGACATTTACAGCTACTGCAAATAATTCCTGTATCTGGGGAAGCAAAAAAGCCGCATACAATGCTTCTGACGACATGGATACAACCGGTGCTGTGATGAATACAGATGTTATTTATACTTTTAAGAATAAAAACAGCGGTCTTGTAATGGATATAAAGGACGGAATAACAGAAGACGGAGTAAATATTCAGCAGTGGGCTTCCAATGGATTTGACTGTCAGCAATGGGTACTTAAACCTTTTTCGGAAGGCGGAAATTATTACTATATCCATTCAGCGAGAGATGAAAAATATGTTCTTCGCACCGACGGCAGCAATAACGGTGGAAACCTTGCACTTGCAGAATATTCCAGAAATGATAGTTCTATGCTTTTTAAATTTATATTAAATACAGACGGTTCTTACAGTATAATGACACGTTCTTCAAAGGACAGTAAGCTGCTTGAAGTTGCAAATGCAAGCAGTGATATGGGAGCAAATATTGCTCAGTGGGAACCGAACGGAAATGATTGCCAGAAATGGAATGCTGTTACTCAGGCAACAACGCCTGCTTTAACTACGACTGTTACAACCACTGTGACAACAACTACTACATCCACCACTACGTCTGACACGGCACCGAAAAAAGTAAAGGGTGATGTCGATAATAACGGCAATATTGAACGTAATGATGTGATTATGTTTCAAAAGTATTTGGTTAAAAAAGACAGACTGATTGCCTATGAAAATGGAGATCTTAACAATGACGGAAAGATAAATGTTATGGATCTTATCATATTAAAAAGAAGGATAAAACAAAGATCATAATCAAATATCATGTGCGGCATCAGACCGCAGAAAGGAATAAAGATGAGTATAAGAAAAAGGATAACTCGCACTTTGACTGCTGTTACCTTTGGAACAGCTATGCTTGCATCAGCAGTTTCAACTATAAGTACAACAGTTTATGCAGAGCCAAAGCAAAGTTCAAATGTGCTTGAGCATCTGGACAGGGGAATATCTGCTGTAAAGGTAAATGACGGAATGCTGGTAAGCTGGCGCTGGAACGGCGATGATGACAATAATGCCGTTTTTAAGCTTTATCGTGATGATACGCTTATTTATACCGCTGACGGCAATAAGGCTACTTGTTTCCTCGATAAAGCAGGAAACGGTAATTCAAAATACAGGGTCGATACATATTCAGGAAATACCCTTAAAGATTCGCAGTCTTCAAGATTAATAAACGGAAATGGTGCATATTTTGATGTACCTCTTTCTCCTCCCGGGTCGGGATATACTCCGAACGATATGTCTGTAGGAGATGTTGACGGTGACGGTCAGTATGAGCTTTTTTTGAAATGGGATCCTGACAATTCAAAGGATAATTCACAGAAAGGTACTACCGGAAATGTATTTATCGACTGCTACACTCTTCAGGGCAAACGTTTATGGAGAATAGACCTGGGTCAGAATATTCGTGCAGGTGCTCATTATACTCAGTTTTATGTTGCAGATTTCGACCTTGACGGCAAAGCCGAAATGACCTGCAAAACAGCTGATGGCACTAAAGACGGCAAAGGAACGGTTATAGGCGACGGAAGTAAGAGCTATAGGAATTCAAGCGGTTATATTCTTTCGGGGCCTGAATATTATACACTGTTTGACGGCGCTACAGGTGCAGCACTTGATACGGTAGATTACAAGCCTGCAAGAGGTGATGTAAGCAAATGGGGAGACAAATACGGCAACCGTGTTGACAGATTCTGGGGAACGGTCGCATATCTAGACGGCGTACATCCATGTGTTGTGACCGGACGAGGTTATTATACGAGACTTACGGCTACTGCTTACAAAGTAGAAAACAAAAAACTTGTAGAGATGTGGGCATATGATTCGGGAAATTCCAATTCTTCCAGCAATGCTTATGGCGACGGCAATCACAATTCTATGCCTGCTGATGTTGACGGTGACGGAAAACAGGAGATAATTACCGGTGCAGCCATTATCGACGATAACGGAAAGCTGTATTACACGACAAACCAGGGACATGGTGATGCAATGCACGTAGGCGATCTTGATCCTACAAATCCTGGTCTTGAAGCGTGGATATGTCACGAAGAAAAGTCTTCCGGATATGGTGTTTCTCTTATCGACCTTGATGCAAAGAAAGTTATATATCATCAGAACGGCGCCGGCGATACAGGAAGATGCTGTGCTGATAATGTATGGTCAGGCAATCCGGGAGCAGAATGCTGGGGCAATAAGCTGTCTGATAATTCCACGCCTGTTGTTGATACCAAAGGCAACACATTAAATTGCCGCAGACCTTCTATAAATTTCCTTATTTATTGGGACGGTGACCTCGAAAGAGAGATACTCGACGGTTATACAGATTCACCTGCTACTATCTCTAAAATGACAGGAGATCCGGGCAAGACTACGATCACAAATCTGCTACAGACTACCGGGTACTATACCTGCAATACTACAAAGGGTACGCCGTGTTTATCGGCTGATATATTTGGCGACTGGCGTGAGGAGCTTATTGTAAGAGCTGCCGATGCAAAGTCTGTCAGAATTTTCTGCACACCTTATGAGACAAGTACAAGACTTACTACTCTTATGCACGATGCACAGTATCGTATGCAGGTATCTTCACAAAATACTGCATACAATCAGCCTCCTCATCCGAGCTTTTTCTTAGGCACAGGCTATGACATTCCTGCAAGAAGCGGCTATACAGTACTCGGAGGCGGAACTACTATCCCTGTAACTCCGACAGAAGATAATACTCCTGCGGTATTTAATGAAGGCTCCACATATATGATAAAGAATGTGAACAGCGGTCTTTATATTGATATTGACGGCGCCAAGGCAGAAAACAATGTTAATGCACAGCAGTGGGGGGTAAATGAACCAGGCTTGCAGAATACATTTAAGCTTATTTCAGCAGGTGACGGATATTACTATATAGTATCCGCAGTAGGTGACGGCGGTACATATGTACTTGATATAGCAGGAAAGAAAACTGAAAACGGAACTAATATCTGTATTTATCAGTACAAAGGCGGCGATAATCAGAAATTCAAATTTGTAAAGAATCCTGACGGTTCTTACAAGATAAAAACAAAAATAACAGGTGACAAGTCTGTGATCGAAGTGGCAGATGCTGAAAAAAATTCCGGCGCAAATATTCAGCAGTGGGAGATAAACGGTGCAGGCTGTCAGGACTGGATATTAGAGCCGGTCACAAACCCCGGCTGTCAGATGGATACAAGCTTTATCTATACTTTCAAAAATGTGAACAGCGGTATGGTAATGGATATAACAGACGGAAAAATGTCTGACAACTCAAATGTTCAGCAGTGGGGAAGCAATGGCTTTGACTGTCAGAAGTGGACGCTCAAGCCGTTTGGCAGCGGAAACTACTATTACATAAGAAGCGTACAGGATCCGAATTATGTTCTTAAAGCTGAGGGCAGCGCAAACGGCTCTAACATTGATATAGTAACGTATAGTAATAAAGACAGCTCCATGCTTTTCAGATTCTCAAAAAATCCGGACGGAAGCTATAATATCATCACCCACGCTTCAAGAGAGGCTGCATATGTTGAAGTTGCTTCTGCAAGCAAAGATAGCGGTGGAAATATCCAGCAATGGACACCTACAAATAGCAGCTGCCAGAATTGGACTGCTGTAACTGAATTGAATACAACAGTATCAACGGCAGCAGAAACTGAGGAGACAACTACTGTAACGACAGTATCTGAGCCAAAGGATATCAAGGGAGATGTAGATGATAATGCTTTGGTAGAAAAAGATGATGTCATTATGCTTCAAAAATTCCTTGTAAAAAAAGAAAATCTTAAAGCTTATAAAAGAGCTGATATGAATAATGACGGTGTTATAAATGTTTTTGATCTGATCCTTTTAAAAAGGACAGTAATAAAACGCTGAACTTATGAGGCTTATAGCAAAAACAGCCATATCTTTTAAGGTATGGCTGTTTTGCATTTAGAGCAACGCTGCTCATAATTATAAGATCCGCTATTATTTAATTCTTAATAGAATATTTTCTTTACAAAAGAATATAACAGTGATATAATCTATATTAAAATATTATGATCTGAAGGTGTAATTATGAAAAAAATAGCTATGACTTTAGCAGCATCGCTTTTGTCACTCACGCTGGTCGGATGCGGTGATACAACATCTTCCTCAGTTGCCGAAACGCTGCAAAGTGATGATGCGATAATTGAAGAAATAATAACATACCA
>CADBQZ010000072.1 GCA_902796865.1 uncultured Ruminococcus sp.
AAAAAAAGAGGAATTTGAAAAGATCGTTACCGATGAAAATGAATCTGTAATAAGAAATACATACTTCATGGGAAGCGATATCAATCTTAAAGACAGATTAGGTGAACATGATTCTGTAGAAGGACGTTTTGCTGAGTATGTTGATTCAGACAGCCCGGCTGTTGTTATATTTACATCAGGTTCTACAGGAAAACCGAAGGCTGTATTGCTTTCAGCTTATAATCTTCTCAATTCAGCATCAGTATGGACGGAAGTTTATCATTTGAATTCAGATGATATAAATTGTCAGGTGCTTCCGATGTTCCATATTTTCGGACTTGTATGCTCTTTGCTTGGAAATATGATGGCGGGTTCTGTAGTAGTAATACCTAAAAATATTCGTACAGCCACAGTTTTGAATACTATAGAATCGGAAAAATGCACACAGCTTTATCTTGTTCCGACGCTTCTTCTGGCTATTGCAGCAAGCAAAGGTTTTTCTCCTGAACAGGCAGCATCGCTTAAATGTATAGTAATGGGCGGTGCTTCGGCAACAACATCTCAGATAATCGAATTACAGAAAAAATTCCCCAATGCGTTTTTGGCGGCAGGATATGGTCTTAGTGAAATGTGTCCGGTGAGTCTTACTCTTTATCAGGATACTGCGGAACACGCAAGTCAGACTATTGGTAAGCCGGTTAAGAATATTGAAATACGAGTTCAGGATCTTGAAACAGGAGAAGAATGCCCGACAGGAAAATCAGGTGAGCTTCTTGTTAAGGGATTTAACACAATGGTCTGCTATTATAAGATAGCTCTTGACGATCAGCCGATAGATGAAGACGGCTGGCTTCACACAGGCGACCTTGCACTAATAGACGAAGATGGTTATATCAAGCTTGTTGGACGCGCTAAGGAACTTATAATCAGGGGCGGTGAGAATATAGCTCCGGGAGAAATTGCGGAAGTAATATCTACTTTCCCGGATGTTACAGATGTTAAAGTACAGGGTATCCCTGATGATTTTTACGGAGAGATAGTTGGCGCAAGCGTTGTTATGAAAAACGGCGTTAAGCTTGATGAAGCTGCATTGAAAGAATATATGTCTTCAAAGCTTGCAAAATATAAGGTTCCGGAATATGTATTCCAGTATGATGCTTTTCCGATGCTATCAAATGGCAAGGTAGATGCAGTATCGCTTAAAAAGGATATGAACGCAAAGGCTGCTGCCTTGAAAAAATAAGGAGTAAGCTATGATTATAAATAACAAGGAAGCTGTTTTCAACGGCGGTCCGTTCCAGTCTTACTGGTGGGCAGATGAACATGAACCTGTTCATCCGGCAATAAGGGCAGAATTAAAGGATAATATCGACCCTGAAATTCTTGAAAAGGCATGGGAGGATACCAAAAAGGTCTATCCTCTCATAGATCTTATTCCGGATGATTACGACGAAGAAGTATTATTTTTCAAGAGTGATGGCGAGAGCAAACCTATAAAAAGCAAGAACGCTTTAAAACTTGTTTCAGATGCAGTAAAATACAGAGGAGTTTCGCTTACCTATTTTGAAAATACAGCATCGCTCAGTGCATATCATTCTGTAGTTGATGAAAAAGGACTTATAGAAATATTCAGAACACTTATGAATTTTTATATATCAGCTTTTAAGGATACAGCTGCTGATGTTTCCGGTGTAATGACAAAAAATAACAGAAAGCCGGAAGAATATTATATCCAGAATACGATGCTTTTATCGAATGATTATGCTCCTCAGCCGATAAAGCTTTACAGAGATATCCGTGAGATATTTAATGATACAAGCGTTGTATCTGATGAAAATTGTGCAGTAACTTCGGGTGAGTTAGATATACCATTCAGCTCATATGATGAGCTTTGCAAAAAGTACGGTGTATCTGCTGATGAAATGTTTGTGTATGCTATGGCAAAATCTGTTTATGAGATGTACCCGGAGGAAAGAAAAAAACTCAGTTTCGGTGTCATGACAGATTTCCGCAGTACATTTGATGTCCCGGAGACTATAGCGCCATGCTCAAAGAAAATGCCTGTGGTCTTGACTTATGAAGATGTCTGCGGACAGGATATGAAAAATGCACTTGAGAATATTTTAGGTATAAGAAATTATCAGAAAAGTGATGATTATATCAGATCTCATGTCGCATTGGAAAATACTTACAGTGTTTTAAATATAAGAAATGCTTGCCTTTCTGTGAATTTCTGCGGAGAATTTGAAATAGGTGAGAATACTTCATATATCCAAAACATAACAATGACCGATTATTCTATTCGTTCGGTATTTATGATACGTCTTGGAGATAATATCAAAGTATCTTTTCAGTATGGAAATGCGACCGGAAAATATATGGATGCTGTTAAAAAGACACTTGATGGATTTGGTATCCAGTCAAAAATAACAGTTTCACCTTATCCGGTAAGTGCAGAAAGTGATAAGCCAATAGTTTGAATTAAGGATAATTAACATGAACAGAACAGAGTATTTTAACGGCGGTCCTATGTCACCGTTTTGGTGGTATGACAAGGAAACAGAATATCATAATAAATTTTCAGTATCTCTTGACCATGAGATAGTTCCTGATAAGCTGAGTGAAGCATGGGATAAAACAAAAAAAGTCTATCCTTTGATAGACTGTGTACCTGATATGGTAAATGGAGAGATAGTTTTTTATAAAGATGACAGGGAAAATCCTCCTATAAAAAGCTCAAGACCAATAAAGCCGGGTACGGATATATGTGCTCAAAGAGCATTTGTAATAACTTATTACGAAAATAAGATCACAATGAGTTCATTTCATTCGGTTATAGACGGCGGCGGAATAAATATGATCTTTTCTACCTTGCTTTATTTTTACCTTGAATCATATACAGGTGAAAGTGACGAACAGCCACCGGTCGAAACAAGAGAAAACCGTGCTCCTGATGAATACTACAAGGCACTTGCCACAATAGAAACGGGAGAATTTGAACAAAAACCTCTTATTACTTATAAGAAGCGAAAAGGAATGTTTATTGACCTTGATATGGCACCCGATGAAAACGGAGACATTATGAGCTCAAGGATCAAGGTACCTGTTGATAAGTTTATTGCAGCCTGCAAGAATATCGGTGCCAATCCTTCCACAATGATGACTATTCTCATGTCAAAGGCATCGTATAAACTTCACCCGGAAAGAGATGGTGACCTTGCTTTTGTTCTTACTATGAGTGCAAGGAAAACATTTAATATCCCGGATACTATAGCAAACTGCTCAACAAATCTTCTTATCCCGGTTGAGTACAGCGATATAATGGGTGATGATATAAGTAAAGCATCGAAAAAAATACGCTCAGTGATAGATTATCAGAGAGGAGAAGATTTTATAAAAACTTTTGCTGCTTTCTTTGAGACGTATGACTGGATATTGGCAAAGCGTTATGCAGTGCTTACTTATATAGGCAAACTTGATATAGGTAAAAATACAAAGCACATAAAAGGCTTTGAAATGACCGATGATGCCACCTGCACTATGTTTATGATGGAACTTAACGGAGAATTTGTAATATCATTACAGTTTGGTAAAGTTACAGAAAAATACATGAACAGTATTATAAATATACTTTCGGATTTTGGTGTTGAATCTGAAATAGAAACTGCGCCTTATGCCATAATAAAAGACAGTGATACAGCGGCAGGCTGATGAAAGGATGAACCGAATTGAACAGCAACAAGGAATTATATTTAAAGTATGGTCCGAGAAATCTTCTTTGGCTTATGGATCATTATAATGATATACATATTCGTTTTTCAGCAGAGCTTGATCATGAGATAGACAGTGAACTTATGGAAAGGGCATGGAAAAAAACAATAAATGTTTATCCGTGTATCGGCTGTGTTATAGAGATGGAAGGAAAGGAACTCTTTTTCTATAAAGCAGACGGAGAGAATAAGGCGATAAAGAGCAAAGCACCTATAAATCCCGGAAGTAATCTCGTATCGAACTGTGTAATAACAGCGACATATTACGGAAACCAGGTCTCGGTAAGTGCCTATCACACTATGGTTGACGGTGGCGGAATAAATGAGATATTCAAGACTCTGTTATATTTTTATCTGTCGTCATACACACAAGTTTATGATGAACCTGCTTCCGTTCAGATAAAAGAGGGGAGAGCGCCGGAAGAATATTATAAGCCGGTGTCACCCGATGAACTTGGCGATTTTACTCCCGTGCCGTTGTACACTATGCCGTATCTTAGGGATTTTGCCGAGGATACTGAAATGAAAGCCGATGAAAATGGCGGCAAGTATTTTGCATCTGTAAGATTTTCAGCTGATAAATTTATCACTAAGTGCAAGGAGATAGGTGCTAATCCTACTTCTATGCTTGCACTTTTAATGTCAAAAGCATTTTACGCTCTTAATCCTGATGAGCAGAAGGATATTTTCTTCGAGGTAACTACAAGTGCAAGAAAAGTATTCGGGGCAGAGGGCTGTATATCAAATTGTACATCTGATGTTATCGCTCATACCAGCCGTGATGATATAACAGAAGGCCGTGAAAAAGAACTTGTAAAAAAATTCCGTGCTGAAATGGATATACAGCGTACAGCTGATTACGTAAAGACCAAAAGAGCACTAAGCAGCACATATGAACTTAACTGTGTGAATCCAAAGATAACTCTTACTTATATAGGCAGGATAGATATAGGTGAAAATACGAAGCATATAACTAATTTTGAAATGCCTACAAATGCGGATAAGCTTGTTATGCTGATGCAGCTCGGAAATGATTTCCTGCTTATGCTTGAACTTGGAATGGCTACTCAGAAGTATCTTGATAATCTGATAGAACAGCTTTCTGATATGGGAATAGAAGTTAAGACAGCTTCAAAACTTCATAAAGTAGTTACTGATTCAGATAAACAGATCTTATAATAAAAGGAGAGATATGAAATGGATAAGAGTAACGTGATCGCTGATCTTGGTCTTATCACTGAAACTACGTTAGGACAGGATCTTTTTAACCCTGTACATATAAAATATACTGCTACCTTAGATCATGAAATAGATGCAGAACTTTTAAAGCAAGCCTGGGACAGGATAAAAAAAGTTTATCCTGTTCTTGATACGGTTTTAAAACTTGAAAGCGGTGATGTAAGTTTTTATATGGATCCTGCTGTTAGAGCAGCACATACTAAGGATCATGCGTATCTTGTAAAGCCGGAAGGTGGGAGCAACGATCCTATAAACAGTAAAGTTCCCGTTGAACCGGGCTGCGAGCTTTGCGGAGGCCGCTTGATAAGTGTTACTTATTATGACAGCTCAATAACTATAAG
>CADBQZ010000073.1 GCA_902796865.1 uncultured Ruminococcus sp.
GGGCTGGCGACCTCGACAGCCCGAATAATGCTTTCGCATTCCGCTATGCGGCGGGACGTGCGGTGCCCGTCCCCTACACTTGATTATATGATACTACAAAAAGCTGCCTGTCGGGAATTAGAATGTGTAATAGAATTAAAAGCGAAAGGGCGTTCGTCTGCCGGGGTCACCCGGCAATTTTTTTCAGTTTTTTTTAAAAAACCCCTTGACAATTCGATTAATTATAGGTATAATTAATTGGTGAAATGTATTTTATGGGGAGAATCTACCCTGAGAAAGATGGGGAGATGCCATAAGATCAATACAGATCAGTCAGGATAATCATAGCTTATCATTTCGGATAGGCTTTATCGGAAAAGGAGGAAAGCAAGATGAAAAGAACATATCAGCCTAAAAAGCTTCACAGAAAAAAGGAACACGGTTTCCGCAAGAGAATGTCAACTTCAAACGGAAGAAAGGTCCTTGCACGCAGAAGAGCAAAGGGCAGAGCAAGACTTACTCACTAAGCTTTAAGCGGATAATAGACCACATTATTTGTGGTCTTTTATTTTAACTTGTATTTTTATGAAAAAAGCAGCGAAAAAGACTGCAAAAGAAAAAAAGTAATATGCTTTATACAAAAAAAATAAATAACAACAAAACCTTTAACTATCTTTACAAAAAGGGAAAATGTATAGTTTCCCGGAATATTGTTATTTATGTAAAGAAGAATAAAAGACCGTGGAATGGTCTTGGTATCTCCGCAGGGAAAAAGATAGGCAATGCCGTTATGAGAAACCGTGCAAAGCGTGTTATAAGACAGGCTTATTATGAATGTGAAAAAGATATGCCTATAGGCATGGATATGATAATAGTAGCTAGAAAGAACGCCTGTTTTGTAAAAAGTACCGAGATAACCGCCTATCTTAAAGAAAAGGCTCTGGATATGATAATAAAAGAGGTCTTTGGAGAAGAAAAATGAGATATATTTTTATGGGGCTTATCTGGGTCTACAGGAAGATAATATCACCGCTTTTTCCGCCGTGCTGCAAGTATCATCCGACCTGTTCGGCATATGCTCTTGAAAGTTTCAGAAGGCATGGTATAATAAAAGGCTTTATACTTTCTTCGTGGCGTATACTGCGCTGTAATCCATGGAGCATGGGCGGCATAGATTTTGTGCCGGAAGAATTTCATATTTTCAGAAGAAAAAAACATATAAGGGAACAGGATAAGGAGGAATAATATTTGGGATTTATAAGTGAAGCCTTAGGTTATCCGCTCGGCTGGATAATGTGGGCTATATATTATGTTGTTGCGGATTACGGTATTGCGATAATACTCTTTACGCTTCTTACAAAGATAGTACTTTTCCCGACAGCATATAAACAGCAGCTGAGTACAGTAAGGATGCAGGCTTTGAATCCGAGACTTGCACAGCTCAAAAAGCAATATGCCAATAACAGAGAGATGCTTGCACAGGAGCAGCAGAAGCTTTATAAAGAAGAGGGCGTAAACCCTATGGGAAGCTGTCTTCCGCTCATCGTAACGATGATACTCCTGTATGGTATACTCGATGTCGTATACAGACCGCTGACACATATATTAAGACTTAAAGATACTGTTATAGACAATCTTAAAGATATAATAGTATCGGTAAAAGACTGGGGCATTACAGAGGATACCCTCAAAAGCCGTCCGGAGCTTACGATAGTACAGCAGGTACAGGAACACGCACAGACATTTATTGATAAAGGCGCAGATCCCGATGCGATAGATAAGATAAGTAATTTTAACAATCATTTTCTTGGCATAGATCTGGGACAGGTACCGACGATACACCCGGAAAACGGCTGGACAACAGGAGCGATAGCTCTTCTTATGATACCGATACTTTCGTGTCTTGTACAGCTTTTATATTCTTTCTATTCACAGTATAAGTCAAGACAGATGAATCCTGATATGCAGGGCGCAGGCTTTATGAAGATAATGATGCTTGCTATGCCTCTGTTCTCACTCTGGCTCGCATTCCAGGTTGTAGCCGGTGTCGGATTCTATTGGATATGGTCATCAGTATTTGCATTCTTACAGACATTCCTGCTTTATAAGTATTTCACCCCTAAGCGTATCGAAGAGATAAATGCTAAGATAAAGGAAAAGAATAAGAACAAAAAGCCCGGAATGATGCAGAGGATGCTTGACAATCAGGCAAAGCTCAACGGACAGGCTGAGGAAGCTAAAAAAGCCGGAAGAGCAGATTACAATGAAGAAACAGCAAATATGTCAAAGTCTGAAAGAAATAAATACGACAGAGAGCTTTTAAAGGAAGCAAGAAAGCGTATGGCTGAAAAGTACGGCGATGAATATGATGAGGACGATGAAGAATAAGAGATAATAAAAATAAGGAGTAGATTAACATGAAAAAGAGTGAAGTATTCAGCGGAAGCTCGATTGAAGAAGCAAAGGCTAAAGCTGTACAGAGCTTTGGGGTCGATGAGGATAAGATAGTTTTTACAGTTATCGAAGATGTTAAAAAGGGTCTTTTCGGAAGGATAAAATCAGAAGCTAAGGTAGAGGCAGTATACGAAGAACCTGCTGCAAAGCCTTTAGAGGAAGAAAAAGAGACTGAAAATTCTTATGAAGCTGTAAAAGAAACAGTAAATGAAGATAATGAAACTGAGCCGGAAGAAGCAAAAGAACCTGTTGAAGTTCCGGAAGAAAAGATAGAGATATGCAAGGCATTTCTTGAAAAAACGCTTACAAAAATGGGTATTGAATATAAGCTCGATGTAAAAGCTGAAGACGGCGGTATATTTATTGATATACTGAGCGACGGTTCGGGAACTATCATCGGAAGAAGAGGTGAGACTCTTGATTCACTTCAGTATCTTTGCTCTTTGGTAGTAAACAAGTCCGAAGGCGATTATATCAGGATAACACTTGACAGCTGCGGATACCGTGCAAAGAGAACAGAAACTTTAAAACAGCTTGCACAGAAGATAAGCAATAAGGTAATGAGAACAGGCAGATCAACTGTTTTAGAACCTATGAATCCTTATGAAAGAAGAGTTATCCATTCTGAGGTAGCTGCTATCGAGGGAGTTAATTCAAAGTCTATCGGTGATGAACCTTACAGAAAGGTAATAATCTCAAGCATTAATGCAAAACACGGCGGATACCGCAAGGGCGGTCACGGAAGAAATGGAAGAAACAATAACCGTCACCGTGAGCCGAGGTCGATAGATCTTAAATCAAGTTTTGAAACAAGCTTTGAAAAGGATTATAAAAAGCCAAAGCCTGAAGATGATATCAATGCAGGACTTTACGGCAAGATAGAGATCTGATAGTTAGGACGGCTTTTAAGCCGTCCTCTTTTCTTTATTTCGCCGGGTGCCCCCGGAGGACAGTCCGTGACCGGACGGGACAAACTTTTTTTCAAAAAAGTAATAAAAAATTATTTTCAGCATTTCTTTGCTCCTGCAAAGAAACGCTTGCAAAGAAACAGGCTTACTTTTCTTTTCCGCTGAAAAAGAAAAGTAAGA
>CADBQZ010000074.1 GCA_902796865.1 uncultured Ruminococcus sp.
AAACGAGACCAGCATACTTGCCCCATGTAGGTTCATTTTCCTTAACGATCATCTTTTCCATGAAGTCAAGTTCATAGATACATTCGTCAAGGATATCAGGGTTCTTATTATTTGTTTCAGGAACAACTACAGTACCTGAGTTATTAGCAAACTTAGTTTGGCCTTTATCAGTCTGGATAGCTCTTTCATACATATTCTGAAGTGTCCAAACTGAGATACCACCGTTAACAACGTATTTACCGTGGTCACCGGCATCGTACCAACCGCCTGTTGCTTCGATCTCTGATGACTTATACTGTCCAAGTGGATCATCATCATTAGCATATGAGTCAACCCACTGTGTCTGTACAGCAGCTCTGTCTGTCTTATGACCACCTTCGTGAGCGAGAAGTGGATCTGTACCTGATGTTATATATGCTCCGTCAATATCGCAGCCTGAACGGTTCTGATAGAAGTAGTTTACAGCGTTTGTAAGAAGGTTGCTGCTTGTATCTTCGCCCTTTGCATCTGTATAAATGCTGTCGCTTATATCAAATGCAAATGATCTCCAGTCGCCGACCTTGAGGTAGTATCTGCCAGGTGTATCAAATTCTGTGAAGTCGATCTTGTGTGTGTAGTCACCTGAATCAGCATCCTGACCTGTAGGCTCTGTCATACCATCATATACTGCAGCGCCTGTTGACTCATTGATAACCTCAAACTTAAGTGGGCTTGTGCCAATGTCAACTGATGATGCTCCGTGAAGAATATCACCCTTGTTATCACCGAGTGTAGCAGTCTTTTCGAGGTTTGTATAGTAACCTAACTGGTTTACTGAAATGTAGTTGATAAGATTGCCGCTTGCATCAAGCATTTCCGGATTATTATCAGCACTGTAGTCACGGTTCATAGCGCCGAAACGGTTCTTAGGATCTGAAACACCTCTGTCATCAGTTGTGTTTTCGATAGACATTGAATCGAACCAGATCTCATCGCCGTTCTTTGTGTTTTCACCTGAATTTGTTACAGAACCGCCCTGTGCATAGTGGAAGCACCACTCAGCAGCTTCGAGATCCTGTCCGCAAGTCCAAGTTGATTCAAAGTCCTGATATGATGTTGTAAGTTCAACAGGAGTACCCCACTGACCAGCAGGATTATTGTGAGGACCGTTATCGTTACAGCACCAGTATTCATGTTCGCCGCTGATGTCACCGATCTTTGTGTAGACCTTTACGCCGTTTCTTGAAGCTTTAGCTCTCCACTTGATCTTGTATGTGCAGCCCTTGTAGAAATTGAGATTTCTGTGTCTTACCTGAAGATCCCATCTGTCCTTGTCACCACCCTGGTTATTAAGGATCGTTACGTGGAATGCTCCATCCTCGATCTTGAATGTCTGCTTAGCAGGACTTGTTTCACAAGTGTGCCATGGAAGCGCCTTGTAATCGAATGTTGTTTCGCCAAGTATCTGGCCGGCAGCTGATACAGTCATAGGTAAAACTGTACCTACTGTTGTCGAAAGCAGTGTTGTTGCCATAAGGCTTGCAGTTACTGCCTTTGCAATGTTGTTGTGCATTGTAGTTAGCCTCCCTGAAAATTAAGGAAAAAGTTTATGATTGCGATTATATCGCCTTTTGAAAACCGTACTTTGTGCAGCACAGTTTTATATAAGATAAACGCACAGCGCTTATCATTTCCGAAATAAGTATTCTCTATTCACATAGCTAACACTTTACTTTCATATATATTATAAACTATTTATACAATCTTGTAAAGACCTTTTTGTAAAGTTTGTCGCAATGTATGAAACATGATAGAAACATTTGTTAATATCAACCAATTTGTTAAATCTATTTTTGTATATATATTATTTTATTTTCACATTATCGTGATTTTGACCATTATATTGTCGTATTTTTGGCTATTTTGTTTCAACGAGTTCCACAAGCTGCTGCTCAGAAAGTATTTCTATGCCAAGTGATTCCGCCTTAGTAAGTTTGCTTCCGGCATCCTCGCCAGCAACGACATAATCGGTCTTTTTTGAGACTGAGCCTGTAACTTTTCCGCCGTTATCTTCGATAAGCTGCTGCGCCTCACGGCGTTTCATCGTAGGGAGCGTGCCTGTAAGTACAAATGTTTTGCCTTCAAATACGCCGCCTTCTGCTGCCACAGCTGTTTTATATACCATATTAACGCCAAGCTCTCTGAGCTTTTCTATAAGTTCTATACGGTGCGGTTCTTTAAACGCTTTGCTTACATTCTCAGCCATAACGCTTCCAAAGCCTTCTATCTGTGCAATATCATCTGATGAAGCATTCATTATATCATCTATATTATTGTATTTTTCGCACAAAAGCTTTGCAGCTTTAGCGCCGATGTTACGGATACCGAGTGCAAATACTAATCTGTCAAGATCGTTTTCTTTTGATCTTTCTATTGCAGTGAGAAGTTTTTCGGCAGACCTTTTGCCGAAACCTTCAAGTGATGCTATATCATCGAAATGAAGTGTATACAAGTCAGCCGCAGAAGCGATAAGCTTCTTTTCAATAAGAAGAGCGATATTCGCAGGGCCAAGTCCTTCTATATCCATAGCGCCTTTTGATGCAAAATGTATAAGGTTTTTGAAAAGCTGTGCCGGACAGTCAGTATTCGGGCAGCGAAGAACGCTCTCGTCTTCATACCTTACCGCAGCTGTTCCGCATACAGGGCATTTTTCCGGAAGTCTGAACGGTTCAGAATGCTCTCCCCTTCTTACTGATGCTATAACTTCAGGTATTATCTCGCCGGCTTTTCTTACAAGTATAATATCGCCTATGCGAATATCTTTTTCATCTATAAACTGCTGATTATGAAGAACTGCTCTTGAAACGCTTGTTCCTGCAAGCGTTATCGGTTCAAATACTGCGACCGGAGTGATAGCTCCCGTTCTTCCGACATTTACTTCTATATCAAGAAGCTTCGTTTCTTTTTCCTCCGGCGGGAATTTATACGCCGATGCCCATTTCGGAACTTTAGCGGTAGAACCCATTATCTCACGCTGTGCAAGATCATTTACTTTTATAACTACTCCGTCTATATCAAACGTATAACTGCTTCTGCTCTCACCTATTTTTTCTATCTCCGCCTTTATCTCCTCAAATGTTCTGCATTCAACATAGCTCGGTATGACCTTGAATCCAAGCGAAGCCATATAATCGAGCGACTGTTTATGAGAAGTAATATCCGCACCGTCTATCTGCTGAAGATTAAAGATAAATATATCAAGTTTTCTTCTTGCAGTTATTTTCGGGTCTTTCTGACGCAGAGAACCTGCGGCAGCATTACGTGGATTCTTAAACGGTTTTTCATCCATAAGCTCCTGCTGCTCTGCCAATTCTTCAAAGCTTTTACGAGGCATAAAAACTTCTCCTCTTACCTCAATAAAAGGAAGCTTTTCAGAAAGCTCCAGCGGTATCGAACGTATCGTGCGAAGATTAGCAGTAACATCTTCACCAACAAAACCATCGCCTCTTGTTGAACCTACGGTCATCTGTCCGTTTTCATATTCTATTGATACAGACAAACCGTCTATCTTAGGCTCTACTATAAAAACAGGCTCTTCAAGCTGTTCGTTACACCTGTCGAAAAAGCTTTTAAGTTCCTCAAAAGAAAAAACATCCTGAAGACTTGCCATTTGCACACGGTGTTCAACTTTTTCAAATGTGTTGAGTGCCATGCCTCCGACCCTCTGAGTCGGTGAATTTGCTGATGCAAATTCAGGATTTTCCGTTTCAAGTTTCCTGAGTTCCCTCATCATCATATCATATTCATGATCGGATATTTCAGGCGCATCTAAAACATAATAATTTCTGTTATGCCTTTCAAGCTCTGCTGAAAGCTGTTCTATTCGTTCTTTGATAGTATTTTTATCCATTTTTTCTCTCCGTTTTTCTGTGTGCTGTTATTATTGTAAAACTATGAGCATTTATAGTTATAATATAGTTTTCATCTTCAGCATAATAATTCTTGCCTTTTCTAGTAATAACAGTCTTCTCACCTTTTATTATTCCAAGACATTTCTCTACAGGGTCGCTGCATTCAAGGACAAGATTTTTTCTTATCCTTTCTGCGCCCATTTCGGTAGTATGTATCTTTTCGATATTTTCAAGCAAAGTATCCATTTTACCTTTTCTTATACATTA
The DNA here is from genome assembly GCA_902796865.1 of uncultured Ruminococcus sp. Classification (GTDB taxonomy): domain Bacteria; phylum Bacillota; class Clostridia; order Oscillospirales; family Ruminococcaceae; genus Porcipelethomonas. The sequence continues at coordinate 4,158 of CADBQZ010000074.1, forward strand.
TCAGTTCCGGATTGCTGCCGTTTACGGAATAGCTGCATACAAGAATAAAGCTCGTATCCGCCGCAACACCATAGCAGATACCCCGGTCGGCAAACTCTATCTGACAGCCCAGATATATTCTTTTATCATTCAGGAATCTTACAGTTTTTCCGTTGGGAAGCGGATAGCCAAGATCAATATATGCTCCGGGAATTTCATAAAGCTTATTTGCTTTAGGAATATCAAGCAAGTCCAGCAATTCATTGATCTCATTCAACAGCACTTTCTTGAATTCCGTATAAGCCTCTATCCCGCCGAGTTTTATATACTCCGAAGCGATGCAGCGCTCACCAAACGGACAGCCGTTTGTTTCCAGACAGCCTTTGCATGACTCCTTCATTCCACAGACCGAACAGTCAGCACCGCAGATAGATTTTGGTGTCTTCAATTTAATGTTTCCTTTCATATCTTTAATATATACATATTATTATAACATACCATGAAAATAATCGCAATACTTTTCTATGTATGAAAGATCAGCTACAATTACTTTTCCGCTAAAATATTGACAATCGTCTTATGATATGATAAAATTATATCATATTTATCTGATAGGAAATACAGGTGATGATATTGAAAAATATATATCTTGACAATGCAGCATCAACGCTTATCTATGATGAAGCATATGAAGAAATGCTGCCGTTGTTAAAAGAACCATTCAACCCTTCGTCTATATATTCTGCATCACAGAATGCAAAGAATGCAGCCGCCTGTGCAAAACGGCGCATAGCCTCTCTTATAAAATGCTCAGACCGTGAGATATACTTCACATCCGGCGGTACTGAATCTAACAACTGGGCACTTATATCGGCTGCTGAAACACTGCGTCAAAAAGGAAAACACATAATAACGCAGAAGACTGAGCATCATTCAGTCATAAATACCTGTAAATATCTGGAGCAAAACGGCTGTGACGTGACATATCTTGATGTTGACAGCAAGGGTGTCGTTAGAATAAAAGACCTTCTTGATTCAATAAGAGACGATACTATACTTATAAGCATAATGACTGCAAACAATGAGATAGGAAGCATACAGCCTTTAAAAGAGATAGGAAAAATAGCAAAAGAAAAAGGCATTCTTTTCCATACAGATGCTGTATCGGCCTGCGGACATATACCTATCGACGTTTCTGAAATGAATATTGATATGCTTTCTGCAAGCGCTCATAAATTCGGCGGTGCAAAAGGCAGCGGATTTTTATTCATACGTCACGGAACAGAGCTTATGCCGCTTATACACGGCGGCGGTCAGCAGCGAGGCAAAAGAGCAGGCACGGAAAATGTTCCCGGGATCGCTGCAATGGGAAAAGCCGCTGAAATATCGCTTGAACGTATGATTGAACATATAAATTATGAAACAAATCTAAGAGATCATCTTATAAAAAGAGTAATAACAGAGATACCGGATGTTATACTTAACGGTGATACGGATAACAGGCTTCCCGGAAATATAAGCTTCTGCTTTAAAAATGCTGACGGAGAAAGTATCCTTATACTGCTTGACAGGCTCGGGATATGCGTATCATCAGGCTCAGCTTGCTCTTCCGGTGCCGGTGTCGTTTCGCACGTTTTAAAAGCGACAGGCGTTTCAGACGAAGATGCTCACGGAGCATTGAGAATAACTTTATCTCATAATAATACTATAGATGAGATAGACTATTTTGCAGATGAACTAAAAAAAATATTGAAAAGGCTGAGAGGAAATGACTGAAAAGCTTGAAATAACACTCGAAAAGGTTAAAAAAAATATAGATGATTATATACTGCTCGATATGAGAGATGCTGTCTCATACCGTAACGGTCACATAGACGGAGCATTGCTATACAAAGACTTTGATCTTAGTGATATAAAAGTTGATAAAATACCCGTTTTATACTGCGAATACGGAGAAAAAAGTCTTGCTGAAGCAGAAAAGCTTTCGTCAGAAGGAATAAATGTACTGAGTTTAAAAGACGGCTTCAAAAGCTGGCTCGCAAGCTGTTTTACGATATTGGAGAAAAAAGAGCTTGAAAGATATGATCGTCAGATGATACTTCCTCAGATAGGGCTTGAGGGTCAGGAAAAACTAAAAAAAGCATCGGTACTTATAGTCGGTGCAGGCGGTCTCGGCTCTCCGGCAGCTCTCTATGCTGCGGCAGCAGGTATCGGAAATATAGGCATTATCGACGGTGATACAGTTTGTCTTCACAATTTGCAGAGACAGATACTGCACAGCACCGAAAGAATAGGAAAAAACAAATCCGAATCAGCTAAGGAAACTCTCGAAGCATTGAACGATAATATAACAGTAAAAAGTTTCCCCTTTTATCTCACTAAAGATAATGCCGTGGAAATAATAAATAAATATGACCTTGTAATAGACTGTACCGACAGTACAGATCTGAAACTTCTTATAAATGATATCTGTGTGGAACTCAGAAAACCATTCATTTACGGCGGAGCATCAGGACTTACAGGACAGGTCATGACCTGCATACCCGGCAAAACACCATGTTTAAGATGTATATTTGAAGATGTACCGCCGGACAACGGCTGTTTTTCATGTGAAACTGCCGGTATACTCGGTGCTGTATGCGGCATAACCGGAAGCGTTCAGGCTCTTGAAGCTGTAAAGTATTTCACAATGCCGTCAGATGAACCGGTAGGAAAAATGTTTATCATTGACGGAGCATCACTAAGAACAAGATGTATGTCGCTAAAGAAAAGAAACAGCAGCTGTAAAGTCTGTGGAAAGGATCATTGAAAATGGATTCAAAACTTCAAAGATTTTGTGATGATTATTTAACAAACAGAGCTGAGATCGAAAAAGTATTTAAAATCGAAAACGGAGCTGTATATCCTGTATGTGCAAATATTTTTCTTTCACATGATCAAATGGCTGATGCTGAAAAATTAAAAGAATGCAAAAAGATCATATCAGAAAACACAAGCGTTTTTAATTTCTTTCGAGGCAATATGCAGGCTCCTGCTGCTTCCCTTATGGCTTGTTCTTCCGACCCGGAAGGAAAACTTTCACAAGCTTTGGAATACTATGATATCTTGAAAAAGTATTTTTCATCCAGCGAAGAACTTGTACTCGCTTCATTAATGCTGACTGATATGGCAAGATCTTCCGAAATAAGCGAGATCGCAGAACGCAGCAAAGTCATATACGAGCTTATGAAGAAAAAGCATCGCTTCATTACAGGATACGAGGACAGCGTTTTTGCTGTTTTGCTGTCATTATCCGACAGAAACAGTGAAGATATGGTCGATGATATGGAAAAGTGTTTTACTGCTCTTAAAGGAATGACTGATAAAAACAATATACAGACTATCGCTCAGATATTTACTATGGCCGGTAAACCTATAGAGGGAATGTGCAGCCGATTCAATGAATTATTTGAAGCTATACGCAATGCAGGAATGAAATATGGAAAATATAATGAACTGCCTATTCTAGCAGCATTATCCGCAAATGATACAGAGATAGAACAGATAGTTTCGGATATGTCAGATGTAAGTAAATATCTTAAAGATAAAAAAGGATACAAAGGCATATTTGGTGCAGACAAACGGATCCGCCTCAGACACTCGGCAATGCTGCTTAATACATATTATTCACCGTCAGCAGAAGACGATGCTGTTGCCACAGCTTCTATGCTTGCTATCATTGCATTTGAAACTATGCTGATGATGTCTGTAACTGTAAATTGTATCTGATAACAAAAAACAAAGGAGAAAAACCTGAAATGGATAAAAATGCACTTATTGCTATGAGCGGCGGCATAGATTCCACGGTAGCAGCATATCTTATGAAGCAAAAGGGATATAACTGTACCGGAATTACAATGAAGCTGTTTGACAACGAAAATATCGGTATTAGTAAAAGCAAGACCTGCTGCTCACTAGATGATGTAGATGATGCAGCAAATGCAGCAATAAAGCTTGGTTTCCCTCATTATGTCTCAGACTTAAAGGGCGATTTTATTGAAAATGTCATAGAGCGCTTTATATCTGCATACGAAAACGGTGCAACACCTAATCCGTGCATCGACTGTAACCGATACATAAAATTCACATCTCTTTACAATAAAGGAAAGGAAATAGGCTGTGATATAATAGCTACCGGACATTATGCAAAAATAGAAAAAAGCGGAAGCAGATTTTTGCTCAAAAAAGCCGCTGATGATACTAAAGATCAAAGCTATGTTCTTTGCTTTCTGACACAAGAACAGCTTGCTCATACAGCTTTTCCATGTGGAGAATACAAAAAGACTGAGATACGTTCAATAGCACACGAACTTGGTCTTTATAATGCTGATAAGCCGGACAGTCAGGATATATGCTTTGTGCCGGACGGCGACCATGCAGCATTTATGGAAAGATATACAGGAAAACAATATCCCAAAGGAGATATTGTCGATAAAAGCGGATGTATACTAGGAACACACAATGGGATAATACGCTATACTATAGGTCAGCGAAAAGGACTTGGCATATCATCATCTGCTCCTCTGTATGTCTGTAAAATAGATCGTCTGACAAATACGATAACTCTCGGAAGCAACGATGACCTGTTCACAAAAGAATTTTACGTTGATGATATAAATATGATAGCATTCGATAATCCGCCCGAAAGCTTTAAATGCAGTGCAAAAATACGCTATCGTCACGCTGAACAGCCGGCCGTTGTACATATGTGCGGTGAAAGAAAAGCCAAAGTTATTTTTGAAACGCCGCAAAGAGCTGTTACCAAAGGACAGGCAGCCGTATTCTATGACGGGGATACAGTCATAGGCGGCGGTATAATATGCTGAAATATTAAGAAAATATAATTACAACAAGACCGCCGCAAAATATTGCGGCGGTCTTAAATATTTATATAATATCAATGAAAGGTTTTCTTCAGGAAATTATAAAAACATTGTCTCCAGAATATATAGTTATGCCCAAATCCATCAACTTTGTCTGTTTGATTCTTAACGTTCATATCATCTAAAGTATCATGATAAAAGAGTGTTGCATCGACATTCCAGGGGTCATAGCTTCCTACAGACATATAAACATAATACGGCATATTGTCTTTTTCAGGCTTCGGGAAACCGTCTTTAAAATATGGAACGGTCCAGAAGCTGTCCATATAATCATCACCTATCGGTATAACATTCTCATCCGGAGCGAATGCAGCTATATAACCGAACTTGTCCAGCCACTTGAATCCTGTACACAACGACTTGGCACCGCCTTCAGACATACCTGCTATTGCTGTATTTTCCCTTCCTTTTTTTACGGAATAATTTTTTTCAATAAACGGCATAAGATCATTCGCAACATCGTCTATGACTTTGTCATATGAATATCGAAGCTCTTCATCGCTCATCGAATCCTTATCTTCCTGCTTGTCAGTATACATATCTACATTTACTATTATCTGAGGTTCAGCCAGTCCGTCTGCAAGCATATTTCCGTAAAGCAGATTCAGATATGAACCGTTGTACAGCTGATCAGAATATGAACCGCCAAATCCATGATAGATATACATGACCGGATAACTTTTATTTTTATCATATCCTGCCGGAAGCAGTACATTACACTTCTTATCATCACCTGCTGTTGATGAGTAATATGTAACATCATAATCCATAGTACCGTAATCAACACCGCTGCGTTCCTCAAAATAACTATCCGGGATATCATATACGTTTTCTTCCGCATATGGATCATATACATTTTCAAGTGTATCACCTGCCAATGTACTGTTTTCCGAACTGCTGTCCGGTGAATCACACGAGGTAAGGAAAGATACCGCAGCCGCTGCTGCAAAAATAACAGTCAATAATCTTTTGTTCTTCATTCAAGTAGCTCCTATTATTGTTCTTTTATGAACGATGCTGCCTGAGACAGCGCATGGCATTCATTATTGCTATGACAGAAACACCTACATCAGCAAATACTGCCATCCACATATTTGCTAATCCCAATGCGCCAAGTATGAGTACAGCCGCTTTTATCCCAAGAGCAAATACTATATTTTCATGTGCTATCCTGAGCGTTCTCCTGGATATTTTTATTGCAGCAGTTATCTTTGAAGGCTTATCATCCATAAGGACTATATCAGCCGCCTCTATCGCTGCATCTGAACCTGAAACGCCCATAGCTATACCAATATCTGCTCTTGATATTACGGGAGCGTCATTAATACCATCACCGACAAATGTAAGTTTTTTGCCCGCTGAACATTCGCCTAGAAGTTTTTCGACAATATCTACTTTATCAGCAGGAAGAAGCTCACAGTACGCTTCGTCAATTCCGAGGCGCTTTGCTATATCCTGTCCAACTTCCTTGCTGTCTCCCGTCAGCATAACAGTCCGTTTTACACCGCTTTCTTTCAGTGTGCGGACAGCTTCTGCCGAATCAGTCTTTATCTCATCAGATATTATTATATGACCACAGTATACACCGTTCACTGCCGCATGG
>CADBQZ010000075.1 GCA_902796865.1 uncultured Ruminococcus sp.
CTTCAGCAGTATACTTTATATCGCATCCGTTTATGCTGAATGAGTATTCAGTAGTAGTATCGCCTTCAGTGCCTATACCGAGCTTTGCAGCTGAATCGGTCCTGAGCATCTGATTTGCAACTGTTGTAGTATTAGAACCAAAGCCTATTGCTTCCATAGTATCAGCCTTTGCAGAGATGCTGAGCTGTCTTCCTGTACCTGCTGCTGATATGTTCCATGCACCTGTTGAGCTGTCCTGAGTAAATGAAATAGTAGTACCGAATGACTTTTTGACCTTATCAGCAAGATCGGTCATGCTTTCGCCTTCTTTTATTTCAAATGACTTTGTAACACCGTCTAGGCATATATCAACAGTACCGGAAGCTTTTCCTACTTCAGCAAAGTTTGCATTGAAGCCGGTCGATGTAACTTCAAATTTATTGTCAATAGTGTTTCCGTCTTCATCCTTTGCAGCAGTACTCTTAACGGTCTCACCAAGACCGAGTATAGCCATACCTGCTGCTGTTCCTGAAAGCTCAAATTCTTCATCATTTGTAAATGTAAGCTTTGAAACAACGTTTGCAGATGTATTTACATCACCTGTGTATTCGTTATTTTCTGAATCGAAATACTTAACGTTGAGCTCATTTCCGCTTTCATCTTTATATGTTGCTGTTGTATGAGATTTTACAGAAGCTGTATCTGTAAATTCTTCACCGTTTGCTTTATAATATTTGTTTTCATCTTTGTTATAGGTGAGAGCGTTTCCGTCAGCATCAGTATAAGTTGTGTTAGTTGTTATTTTCACACTTCCGGTATATTCGCTGCCGCCTCTGTAAAACTTCTGTGTAAGAGCCTTTCCGTCAGCACTTGTAACAGCAACGCTGTCTGTAGTTGAAACTATATTCTTGCCGGCTGCTGCATTTATTCTGCTGCAGGCTTCAGAAGCATCTGATATGCCTGTAAGATCAGCTTTTGCTGTTGTGTCACCGATCTTGATATTAACAGTTCTTTCGTATTTAAAGCTCTGTGCTTTAGCTGTATCAGCTGCACTTGCAGATGAATTGATAGTACCTGTGCCTGCCTTTGAAGAAGAAACTGATGTCTTTGTAGCAAGTCTTGCTACCTGTATATTAAAGTTTGCGTCTTCGCTTCCGGTAGCAGCAGTTACGGAAACAGCCTTTGTTGAAGATTCTGCTTCCATTGAGCCATAGAGTGAAGCAAGTCTTATAGAACTGTTTGATGTAAGGCTGAAATACTTTGATTTAAAATCATTTATAGATGTGATAACGTCTCTGTATGCTTCCTGTTTGAATTCTATCTGTTTTTGTTTTTGAGTTTGTTTATCTATTTTGTTCTGAACGCCTGAAAGCATACTCTGAACCAGGCTTTCAGTATCTATTCCTGAAGCAAGTCCGGATACGCCCTTGCTGCTGTAAGCCGCATTGGTATATGACGACGAACTCTTATTAGTAGAATTTAAAGTCATAAAAAAACCTCCTTGTTTTAGGCATTGATGCTTCGCCGGAAAAAATATTACAAAGCGAACAGCAATGCAAGATCTATTTTATATATCTGCTGTTTTATATATCGGCAGTTTTTTTGAAAAATAAAGTCATATTTGCTTTTTATTTTCCTTGAAATAAAAATTATTTCCGGCTGACATTCCGGTATTGAAAAATTTAGCAGCTTTTGCGGTCTGACCGGAATTGTTTTCCTTTATTTTCACAAGCATTTTATCACGGTGTATAGAAAGCCGTCCGATTATTTCCGGTTCAAGAGTCTTTGCTCTGAACGCATAAGCATTGAACTGCTGGCGAAGATCGAATATCTGTTTGTATATATCCGGAAGTGAATCACGGTCACAGCTGTTCTGGAATGCAGCATATTCATCGCTTCCTTCGGGACAAAGTTTTAATATTTCTTTTCTTAAAACTTCCATTCTGTCAAGGATACCCTGACGTGATGCTACAAGCACAGTTACATCATCAAAGTCACAGCTCAACAGTTCTCTCGTTTTAAGCTCATATTTTTCTATAAGTACCAGAAGCTTTTTCTGGTCTTCTATGACCCTGTTAATTTTTTCCATAAATATCCTTCCTGCAAATTGCATTTTAGTCCGAAATATGTTATAATATAATTTGGACAGCGTGAAAGCTTGATCAAATACGGCTTTTATATTTTATTTTCAGCTGTCTGTAGCATTATTTTTATAAGGAGCGATCATAATATGTTCCCATCTAACTGCAAGGCTGTTTTAAGAGCACTTGACGGAGCGATAATAGAATATGGACAGGTGAATGTTTCACTTAATGAAAAGTATGCTGAGTTTTCTTCACAGTTTGTACCGCTTTTGAATATAGATACCGAAGCAAAAATAGTTTGTCTTGAAGATACAACAGAAACTCATGTTATAACCGGCAAAGTTTATCTGTCATCAAAAAATCTTCTTAGGATAGTAGACATAAAATGCAGTCTTATGCCAGGGGCTGAGAATGCTCTTGAGATACCGACATATCTTAATGCAAAGATCTATAAACCGATAGTAAAAACAGGACTTTTTTCAAAAAAGAAAATAATCCATAAATGGGATAACTGTGTCGTTATCTCACTTTCACTTAACAAAATATCTATAAGAGCATCAAGAATAATGTGCGAATATGAAGATCATCTTAAAATGAGTTTAGGACTTCCGGTATTTTCTATAGATACTCAGTTAGAATTAAAACTTGCACAAAATGGTCTTATGTTTGGAAAAAACTCCAGATATACCTACAGCATCACAAAGATCTCGGATAAAGCAAAAGCCGAACTTGCTGAATTTATCAAACACGGAAGTCTGGAGCTTATACAATACCTGCAATAGACACGGGGTATTATTTTCCGTTTTCTTCCTTTGCTTTTTTCAGATCTGAAAGCGCACTGTGAAGCATAGACGGACTTACAGATGAAGATTCCTTATTGCTCTCAACAGTAAGACAGAGCTCTTTTCTTAGTATTTTTACATCTTTCGGAGCCTCAAAGCCAAGTTTTACTTTATCGTTTGTGGCTTCGATTATTTTTATCTCGATATTATCATTTATTATAAGTGATTCACCGGATTTTCTGGACAAAATAAGCATTATTTATCCTCCTTTCCGGATTCAGGCTTGAAAAGATAATATCTTATCGGATATTTCTCTTCAAGGATAAGCTGCATACCTTTATGCGTATCAAGATTGATTATAAGCGGACTTTTAAGGTTCACGGTACAGTCTAAGATGTTTTCTTTTGCGACCATAAGTACCCAGTATTCAAATTTGCCTTTGCCGAGCGCTTTTACTGCTTCTTTGGCAAAATCAGGCTTATAATCGGGGATAAGTGTTGGATTTGCGGCGATAAAGCAAAGATCCGGCTCTTCGACTGACTGGAGCCAAACATATTCGCCGTTAAAATCGTCATCATATAGCATTATAAAATCTGTGTAATCTTCAAAGCCGAATATTTTTTCTTCAAATGAGAAAATGTCTTCTTCATTTACTTCGACTTCTCCGAAATCTCTTGTTAATATTTTCATATTGACCTCGCTTTCAATTAAGTAACATTGCTTCGTAGAGTTTCTACGGGAGCTTATATTCTAAAAAGTCCTGTGCCGTAATAGGCGGTGGGACATAAGTTATGAGTTATAATTTTGGGCTGTTCAAATCATTTGAATATTTGAACAGCCCTATATTCTTATTCCTTTTCCTCATAGTTCGGATCAGAGCTTGGCGGAACATACTGGAAGCCACCGATGTATTCGATCTCAACATGAGCATACTCCTGTACCTCAAGAGAGAATTTACTCGGTACAAATTCCATTTCCTGAGCAGCCTTTTTCCAGTCAATATCTGCCTTGCTTTCCTGTACTTTATGTTTTACAGTAGCAGGCTCCCATGAAATATCAACTTTTTCGCTCGGTATCTGTGCGATGGTAGATTCTATAGTGAGATTTTCAAACAACTTCTGCCTCATAAGATCGGCTACACTCATACCGCTTGACGCACCGTTAGCCATCTGATTACCCATGTTGACATATTCAGATGTCACTCTGTTACAAGTCTGCTGTGTTTTAGCAGGCGCTTCTCTTGCAACATCTGCAATAGTCTTCATGCCCATACTTCTGCGCATATCACTTGAGTCCATACGCATCTGTATGTTAGTTGTTTCGTTATCGATCTTCAGCGGGGTTGTGCTGATATCAAGTTCTGCCGGATCCATGGCAGGTGTACTTATTTTAGCATTTTCAATATGCATCTCATATTGTATCGGATAGGTTTTGATCTTGATAAGCTGCATAAATAACACCTCCTAAAATTTTTCCGGTAAGTTTATAGACCATATGACTTTAAGAAACCGCCGGACA